>NZ_JBNYXR010000001.1:0-68964 GCF_051380805.1 Janthinobacterium paucivorans | reverse complement strand
ATGCCGGGCCAGGCGGATCTGAAAAACGTCGAGGGCAAGGCGCGGCGACACAGACAGTACGCCAGTACGGCAAGGAGCTGCAACGCCGCCATCGGCATTTTCTCAGGCCCGCGTCTCAGGCCCGCTTTTTAAGCTAACGGCAATAGCGCCAAAAACGCCGGCCAGGGGCTGGCGGCTTTATAATCTGTGTTTTCCCTTTCACCAGCTCTCAGCCTCCCTACCATGCCAGCACAACTGATCGACGGAATCGCCCTCTCCCAAAAACTGCGCAGCGAGATCGCCACGCGCGCCGCCGCCCTCACGGCCAAGGGCATCCAGCCCGGCTTGGCCGTGATCCTCGTCGGCGAAGACCCGGCCAGCCAGGTGTATGTCCGCAACAAGGTCAAGGCATGCGGCGACGTAGGTTTTCACTCGGTGCTGGAAAAATATGCAGCGGACCTGCCGGAAGCGGACTTGTTGGCGCGCATCGCCAGCCTCAACACCGATCCGGCCATCCACGGCATCCTCGTGCAAATGCCCTTGCCCAAGCACATCAACCCACACAAAGTCATCGAAGCGATCGCCACGACGAAAGACGTGGATGGTTATTCCGTCCTGAGCGCCGGCGAACTGATGACAGGCTTGCCAGGCTTCCGTCCGTGCACGCCCTATGGTTGCATGAAATTAATCGAAAGCACAGGCGTCGACCTGCGCGGCAAGCACGCCGTCGTCATCGGCCGCAGCAACACTGTCGGCAAGCCGATGGCCCTGCTGCTCTTGCAAGCGAACGCTACCGTCACCATCTGCCATAGTGCGACACCGGACCTCGGTCTGTACACGCGCCAGGCCGACGTGGTCGTGGCCGCCGTCGGGCGCCGCAATACCCTGACTGCCGACATGGTCAAGCCGGGCGCCATCGTCATCGACGTGGGCATGAACCGTGACGATGACGGCAAGCTGTGCGGTGACGTCGATTTCGCCGGCATCAAGGAAGTAGCGTCGCACATCACGCCGGTACCGGGTGGCGTGGGGCCGATGACCATCACGATGTTGTTGATGAACACGGTCGAAGCGGCAGAACGTATTTAATAGAGGAGCACCTGAGAAAATGCCCGTGGCGGCCTTGCAGTGTCTCGCCAGGGACGTTTTTCAGGCGCTCTAGCATGCAGGCGGCGTTGCCGCCTGCAGATATAAAGACAGAATGGACGAACCGACGATGAATACCAATCACCTGCTTGATTTTTCCGGCCTGCCACGCTTCGACGCGATCACGCACGAGCATGTCACGCCTGCCATCGATACCCTGCTGGCCCAGGCGCGCGCCACGGTGGCACAGCTGGAAGCGCCGATGGAAGAAGTGAGCTGGGAAAACTTCGTCGCGCCCCAGGACCAGATCGCCGAAACCCTGGGCCGCGCCTGGAGCATCGTCAACCATCTCAACAGCGTGGTCGACACGCCCGAGCTGCGCGCCGCCTACAATGCCAACCAGCCCAAGGTGACGGAATTTTGGACCGAACTGGGCCAGAACGACATCCTCTTCGGCAAATACAAGCAATTGCAAGCCAGCGCCGCTTTCGCCAGCCTGTCGCCGGCGCGCCGCCGCATCGTCGATAATGCCGTGCGCGACTTCCGCCTGGGCGGCGCCGAGTTGCCAGAGGACAAGAAAGAGCGCTTTGGCGCCATTCAGGAAGAACATGCAGCCGTCTCGACGCGTTTTTCCGAAAACGTGCTCGACGCCACGAATGACTACAAGTTGCTGGTCGAGAATGAAGCCGAGCTGGCCGGCCTGCCCGACGACGTGAAGGCGGCCGCGCACGCTGCCGCCGAAAAGGCGGGCAAGCAAGGCTACGAATTCTCGCTGCATTTCCCGTCTTATTACCCTATCTTGCAATTTGCCGACAATCGTGCCTTGCGCGAAACCATCTACCGCGCCAACGCCACCAAGGCATCCGACCAGGGCGAGGTCTTCAGCAAAAAAGAGGACTGGGACAACACGCACAACATCGTCACCCTGTTGCAACTGCGCGACGAGGAAGCCAAGCTGCTCGGCTACGGCAATTTTGCCGAAGTGTCGCTGGTCTCCAAAATGGCCACCTCGCCCGCGCAAGTCATCGCTTTCCTGGAAGACCTGGCCAAGCGCGCGCGCCCGTTCGCCGAACAGGATTTAGCCGAACTGAAACAATTCGCCCGCGAAGAACTGGGCATAGAAGCGCTGCAAGCGTGGGACGTGCCTTACGCTTCCGAGAAACTGCAGGAACGCCGCTACGCGTTCTCGGCCCAGGAAGTCAAACAGTATTTCCCTGAACCCAAGGTGATCGATGGCTTGTTCCGCCAGATCCAGAACCTGTTCGCGGTCGAGATCAAGCCCGATACGGCACCGGTCTGGCATCCGGACGTGCGCTTTTACCGCATCGAGCGCGACGGCCAGCTGGTCGGCCAGTTCTACCTGGACCTGTATGCACGCGCGGGCAAGAGCGGCGGCGCCTGGATGGACGACGCGCGCGGGCGCCGCGCCGATGCTGGCCAAGTACAAACACCGATCGCCTACCTGACCTGCAATTTCACGCAGCCCGCCGTGCTCGATGGCCAGCTCCAGCCTGCCCTGTTCACACACGATGAAGTGATCACCCTGTTCCACGAATTCGGCCACGGCCTGCACCATATGCTGACCGTCGTCGACGAGCTGGGCGTGTCGGGCATTGCCGGCGTCGAATGGGATGCCGTGGAACTGCCATCGCAATTCATGGAAAACTTCTGCTGGGAATGGGAAGTGCTCGAGCACATGACGGCGCATGCCGTCACGGCTGAGCCGCTGCCGCGCGTGCTGTACGACAAGATGCTGGCGGCCAAGAATTTCCAGTCCGGCTTGCAAACCTTGCGCCAGGTGGAGTTTTCCCTGCTCGACATGCATTTGCACTATGACTACGATGCCAGCACGGGCCAGAGCGTGCAGCAGCTGATTGACGGCGTGCGCGCACAGTTCGCGCTGATCATCCCGCCCCCGTTCAACCGCTTCCAGAATGCCTTTGGGCATATCTTCGCCGGTGGCTACGCGGCCGGCTACTACAGCTACAAATGGGCCGAGGTGCTGTCCGCCGACGCCTATGCGGCGTTTGAAGAAGCGCGCGCGCTGGGACCGGCGGCCACCACACAGGCAGGCAAGCGCTACCTGCAGGAAATCCTGTCCGTCGGCGGCTCGCGCCCGGCACTGGAATCGTTTACCGCCTTCCGCGGCCGCGAACCATCGATCGATGCCCTGCTGCGCCATAGCGGCATGGCAGCCTGAGCCCTGCCATGAGCCGCGTCGATTTTCACAGCAACGTGCCCGACAAGCTGGCCTACGCCTGCCGCCTGGCGCGCAAAGCCTATATGGCCGGCAACAAGGTCGTCGTGCTGGCGGCCGACAGCGCCCAGCTCAATGCCTTGAACAGCGCCATGTGGACCGTTTCGGCCACGGATTTCCTGCCGCACGTGCTGGCCGGCGACCCGCTGGCGGCGCAAACGCCCATCATCCTGACCGATGACGTGGCGGCGGCGCTGCCGCACCACGACATCCTCGTCAACCTGTCGCAGCTGCCGCCGCCCAACTATGCGCAATTCCAGCGCGTCTTCGAAATCGTCTCGATGGATGAGCAAGATGCGCAGGCGGGCCGCCAGCGCTTCCTGCACTATCGCCAGCAAGACGTGCAGCCGACCCACTTTGTGGCCGGCAACTCAGCGGGCAAAGCATGAGCGGGCAGCCATTCGACCAGGGCATCCCCTTGCTGACGGAAGTGCTGCTGGGGCCGGAAGTGCCGCCAGCGTTGGTACCAGCGGCGCTGGCGCCCGCCGTGGAAAAAATGCCTGTATCGCTACCGAGCGTGGCGCAACCCGACTGGGACGCCATCGAACAGCGGCTGACGCAACGCATCTTGCAACAAGTGCAGGGCAAGATCGACCATCTGCTCGAAGAACGCATCGCCCACGTCCTGCAGACGGCCTTGCACAATGCCCTGATCGGCATGCGCGGCGCATTGCGCGCAGACTTGCAGCAATCGCTGGAACAGATCGTCGCGCATGCGGTCACTCATGAGCTGGGGCATTTGCATCGGCCTGCACAGCAATCAAGCCACTTTTACCCCTAACGGCGAATTGCCGGGGTCGGACTCTGAGGGTCCGACCCCAGTCCTTGCCGCTGGGCCAATGCCAGCATCCCCCCCTACACCGTTCCCCCGCCAAACGCCATTGTTTGGTGCGCTCGCGCCTGCGAAATCGGTGCATCGCGCCGCACTTTGGTGATTGTTGCGACAAAATGCAAAAAGCCCCAAAAGCGGCTTTGCGCCGCCTGTTTTTTGTTGTACCTTTCTTCACACGTACCGCTCCCCATAGCGGTTTCACGAGACGCCGCCGTATCTTTATCCATAGGAGAATGTTTATGCTGCTCAAGACCAAAGTCCTTCCTGTCGCCCTCGCCCTCGCCTTTGCCGGCCATGCGGGCGCACAGGAAATCATCAAGATAGGCCATGTCGCCCCGGTCTCTGGCGCCAGCTCCCACCTGGGCAAGGATAATGAAAACGCGGCCAAGATGGCGATCGATGATTTGAACGCCAAAGGCTTCAAGATCGATGGCAAAGTCGTCAAATTCGTGCTGGTGCCCGAAGATGACGCAGCCGATCCCAAGCAGGGCACTGCCGTGGCACAAAAACTCGTCGACGCCAAGGTCAACGGCGTGATCGGCCACCTGAACTCGGGCACGACGATACCCGCCTCGCGCATTTATTTCAATGCCGGCATTGCGCAAATTTCGCCCGCCGCCACCAACCCGACGTACACCCAGCAAAAATTCAACACGGCCTTCCGCGTGGTGGCCAATGACAACAAGCTGGGCGGCACCCTGGGCGCGTATGCCGTGGGCAAACTGCAAGCGAAGAAAATCGCCGTCATCGATGACCGCACGGCCTACGGCCAAGGCGTGGCGGAACAGTTCGTCAAGGGCGCCAAGAAAGCGGCACCCGGCGTGCAAATCGTCGGCAAGGAATTTACGAACGCCAACGCCACTGACTTCAATGCCATCCTGACTAGCATCAAGTCGAAAAATCCCGACCTGATCTTCTTTGGCGGCATGGATTCCGTGGGCGGCCCCATGCTGCGCCAGATGAAGGCACTGGGCATCAAGGCCAAGTTCATGGGCGGCGATGGCTTGTGCACGGAACCGCTGGGCAAGCTGGCCGGCGACGCGGTGGGTGAAGACATGGTCACCTGTGCGGAGGCGGGCGGCGTGACGGGCGCGCAGCAAAAAGGCATGGACGATTTCCGCGCCCGCTACAAGCAGAAATACGCGATGGAAGTACAGCTGTACGCGCCGTACGTCTACGACGCCGTGATGACCATGGCCACCGCCATGGCCGATGCAAAATCGTCGAAGCCTTCGGTGTACCTGCCCTTCCTGGCCAAGGTGAACTACCAGGGCGTGACGGGGCCCATCTCGTTCGATGCCAACGGCGACATCAAGGATGGCGCGCTGACTTTATTTACTTACCGTGACGGCAAGAAGACGAAAATGGAAGTGATCAAATGAACTAGCGGCGCTACGCTAAGGCGTAGCGCCGCCAGTCTGCCACCAGGCATACGACGTGGCACACCGCGCCATCCGTTCCAGCCTCGTGACCCGGCCCCGGCATCGCTCGCAGGCTTTGAAACGCCGCAAAAAAAACGCGCCGGAATGACCGACGCGTTGATTGCAGCTACTGCGGCACAGATTATTTCTGTGCCAGCACCCATTTGACCAGGGTGCGGGCTTCGGCCTCGCTCACTTGCGGATTGGCTGGCATCGGGATCGCGCCCCAGGTGCCGGAACCGCCCTTCATGACTTTCACTACGAGCTTAGCTTCCGCGTCTTTTTGACCGGCATACTTGGCCGCCACGTCTTTATACGCAGGACCCACCAGTTTCGTCCCCACCGCGTGGCAAGCCATGCAGTTTTTTGCTTTCGCCAGATCCGGATTGGCCAACGCTGCTTGCGATGCCAGGGCCGATACGGTCAATACACTCACCAACATTAAACGTTTCATTGTCTTTTCTCCAAAGTTACTTCCTGCGGCATTTTACTGTGTTTCCGCAGATGCACCACGAGCCCAGATCAAGCGTTTCAATGTAGTAACGCAATGTGGCAACCATCAGGCAGTTATATTCTGCCCCATCTGCACGCGCCTGACCATGTTGTTTGTAAGCCGATGTAAGGACAAGCGCCGTAGCAGGCTCAAACAGGGCCGGCCGTCGCACTTACACAACAACACGGTGTACGACACCAGGCACAAACGTCGCGAGCGCAGCAGGTTTTGCCTGCTGCGCTTAGCTTAGCGCTTCTTCAGTTGCGACAGATCGCGCACGGCGCCACGGTCGGCCGACGTCGTCAGCGCCGCATAGGCCTGCAGCGCCTGCGACACATAGCGCTCGCGCTTGACGGGCAGCCAGGCCGCATCACCCTTCGCCTCCATGGCGGCGCGGCGCGCAGCCAGCTGCACATCGGTCACGCGCAGGTTGATGCTGCGTTCGGGGATATCGATGTCGATGAAATCGCCCTCTTCCACCAGGCCGATGGCGCCGCCTTCGGCCGCTTCCGGCGAGGCATGACCGATCACCAGGCCCGAAGAGCCGCCCGAAAAGCGCCCGTCCGTGAACAGCGCACATGCTTTGCCCAGGCCCTTGGACTTGATGTAGGAAGTCGGGTACAGCATTTCCTGCATGCCCGGACCGCCTTTCGGGCCTTCGTAACGGATGATGACGACATCGCCTTCGTGCACGCTATCTTCCAGGATGGCAGCGACGGCCGCGTCCTGGCTCTCGAACACGCGCGCCTTGCCCGAAAATTTCAGGATGCTGTCATCGACGCCCGCCGTCTTGACGATGCAGCCCTTTTCGGCCAGGTTGCCGTACAAAACGGCCAGGCCACCATCTTGCGAGTAAGCGTGGGCCTTGTCGCGGATGCAGCCCGTGCTGCGGTCGGTGTCAACGGCAGCGAAGCGCTCCGACTGCGAGAAGGCGGTCTGCGTCGGCACGCCGCCCGGTGCGGCGCGGAACAGTTCATGCACCGCCGGATTGTCCGTGCACATGATGTCGTTTTGCGCGATGGCGTCGGCCAGGGTCGGCGCGTGGATGGTCGGCAGGGTGGTATCGAGCAAGCCAGCACGCGCCAATTCGCCCAAAATCGCCACGATGCCGCCCGCGCGGTGCACGTCTTCGATATGGTATTTATCCGTCATCGGCGCGACCTTGCACAGGCACGGTACCTTGCGCGAAATGCGGTCGATGTCGGCCATGGTAAATTCCACTTCCGCCTCGTGTGCAGCGGCCAGCAAATGCAGCACGGTGTTGGTCGAGCCGCCCATGGAGACATCGAGCGCCATGGCATTCTCGAAGGCGGCCTTGGTGGCGATCGAACGTGGCAGCACCGAATAATCGTCCTGCTCATAATGGCGCTTGGCCAGCTCCACGATCAGACGTCCAGCGCGCAAGAACAGCTGCTGGCGGTCCGAGTGCGTGGCCAGGATGGTGCCATTGCCGGGCAGGGCCAGGCCCAGCGCCTCGGTCAGGCAATTCATCGAATTGGCGGTGAACATGCCGGAGCAGGAACCGCAGGTCGGGCAGGCCGAACGCTCGATTTCGTCCACGTCGGCGTCGGAAACGCTGCTGTCACCCGCCTTGATCATGGCATCGACCAGGTCCAGCTTGATGATCTTCTGGGTGCCGTTGACAACCTTGATGACCTTACCCGCTTCCATCGGGCCGCCCGAGATGAAGACCACGGGGATGTTGATGCGCATGGCGGCCATCAGCATGCCCGGCGTGATCTTGTCGCAGTTCGAGATGCACACCATGGCGTCGGCGCAGTGGGCGTTGACCATGTATTCGACGGAGTCGGCGATCAGGTCGCGCGAGGGCAGTGAATAGAGCATGCCGCCGTGGCCCATGGCGATGCCGTCATCGACGGCGATGGTGTTAAATTCCTTGGCCACGCCGCCGGCCGCCTCGATTTCGCGCGCCACCATCTGCCCCAGGTCTTTCAAATGCACGTGGCCAGGCACGAATTGCGTGAACGAGTTGACGACGGCGATGATCGGCTTGTCGAAGTCGCCATCCTTCATGCCGGTGGCGCGCCACAGGGCGCGGGCGCCAGCCATGTTGCGGCCGTGGGTGGTGGTGCGGGAGCGGTATTGCGGCATGATGGGGTCCTTCCAAGGATGATTGATGCCTGACTGCGCGGATTTTCAGCAAAACCCTGCATACAGTGGGGATACACCAGATTGCCTTGCGCGCGCGCCACTGTCAAATATATGATGCGCGTGTCTGTGAGTCTTTTTTCATATCACAGCATTCAATCTGCATGGAAACACATATGAATCTTGAACTGCGCCAGTTGCGCTACTTTGTTACCGTCGCCGAAGAGTTGCACTTCGGCCGCGCCGCCACGCGACTGCACATGACGCAGCCGCCGCTGTCGCAAACCATCATGGCCCTGGAAGAACTGCTGGGTGCGCCCTTGTTCGTGCGCACGCGCCGCGAAGTGCAACTGACACCAGCCGGCACGGCCCTGCTGCCCGAGGCGCGCCGGCTGCTGGCGCAGGCGCTCGATTTGCCCGCGCTGGTGCAGCGCGCCGCGCAGGGCGAAGCGGGGCGATTGAGCCTGGCCTTCGTTTCCTCGGCCGACTACAGCGTGTTGCCGCCCTTGCTGCGCGCTTATCAGACTGCCTATCCACAGGTGCAGATCCAGTTACAGGAAGCCACCTCCGACCTGCAGCTCGACGAATTGCTGGCCGGGCGCACGGATGCGGGGCTGTTGATTCCGCCCCTGCCCGAGAAGGCGAAAGGGGCGCTCGATTACCTGCCCGTGCTGACCGAAGCGCTGGTGCTGGCCGCGCCGTCCTGCCTCGACCTGTTGCAGATGCCCGGCCCCGTGAACCTGCGCGACCTGCCGCCCCTGCCGCTGATCATTTTTCCGCGCGCAATTTCTCCCGCCCTGCACGACGCAATCCTGGGCGTGTTCCGCGCCGCCGGCATCACGCCGCAGATCGGCCAGCAGGCGATACAGATGCAAACCATCGTCAGCCTCGTCTCGGCTGGCATGGGTATCGCGCTTGTGCCACAATCGGTATCGAATCTGATGCGCCCGGGCGTAGAATACAGGCCGCTGCAGGACGCCACGCCGCTGGTGGAAACCGGCCTGGCCTGGCGCCGCGACAATCCGTCTTCCGTGCTGCAAGGCTTTTTGGCGCTGCTGCGCAAGCAGATAAGCGCTACTGCCAGCTAAATTAAGTGGCCGCTAAGGCAAAAAACTGCTGGCGCCGCCATACTACGCAACCTTGGCTTTACATACATATAGAAAGAAACCCCATGCTGATACACCCGATGCCCGACCCGATAGCCATCCAGATCGGCCCGCTCGCCGTGCACTGGTACGGCTTGATGTATGTGCTGGCCTTTGCCCTGTTCATTATCCTGGGCCGCGTGCGCATCAAACAGGCGCACATCGCCGTGCTGGGCTGGCAGAAGGAAGACCTCGATGACATGCTGTTCTACGGCATGCTGGGCGTGGTGATCGGCGGGCGCCTGGGCGAAGTGCTGTTCTACCGCCCCGAATATTTCATGCACAATCCGCTGGAAATCTTCATGGTGTGGCACGGTGGCATGTCCTTCCATGGCGGCTTCCTCGGCGTCATCGTGGCCATGTACCTGTGGAGCCGCAAGGCCGGTCGCTCGCTGTTCGACGTGCTCGACTTCATCGCCCCGCTGGTACCGCTCGGTTATGCCGCCGGCCGCCTGGGCAACTTCATCAATGCCGAACTGCCGGGCCGCATAGCGCCGGAAAGCTTGCCGTGGGCCATGCAATGGCCGGGCATCGCGTATCCCGTGCACCCATCGCCGCTCTATCAAATGCTGGTGGACGGCATTCTGGTGTTCATTATTCTGTGGCTGTATGCACGCAAGCAACGCCCGCGCATCGCCGTGGGCGCCATGTTCACCCTGCTGTACGGCTGCGCGCGCTTCTTCACCGAATACTTCCGCACGCCGGACTGGGAAGTCGTGTGGCTGGGCGTGCCGATCACCTCGGGCCAAATGCTGTCCTTGCCAATGATCGTCGGCGCCATTGCGCTGCTGGTATGGGCGTATAAAAGCCAGGCAATGGGCACGCCGCCCACCAAGCCCCGCCCGGCCTGAGGCAGGGCTTAGGCTACGCTTAGGCTACGCTTATGCCTCGCTTAGGCTTCGCTTATGCCTCGCTTATGCCTCGCTTATGCTTTTAACTTGCTTGTAATGACTGTCCATTGCGCCGGCGTCACCGGCGTGATGGACAAACGGCTGCCCTTCTTGAGCAACAGCATGTCTTCCAGCTCCGGCATCTGGCGCATCTCGGACAGGGACAGCAGCGCCGTCTTCTTCACGCCGCGCACGTCGACGCTGATCCAGCGCGGCTGCTCAAACGTAGCCTTGGCATCGAAATACTTGCCGCCTGCTTCAAACTGGCTGTGATCGGGATAGGCGCCGCTGGCCACTTCGGCCACGCCTGCCACGCCCGGCTGCGGGCAACTGGAGTGATAAAACAGCACGCCATCACCCACCTGCATGCCATCGCGCATGAAATTGCGCGCCTGATAATTGCGTACGCCGAACCACGACAGGGTGTGCTTGGGCGCGGCCATCAAGTCGTCGATACTCACTTCATCGGGCTCCGATTTCATCAGCCAATATTGTTTCATCCAGACTCCGTATCACAGCGACAGGCGTAAAAAAACGGTTGCGCATCGATGCGGCAACCGTTTTCAGTTGTAGTGCAAATTGGGCCCCGCCTGTGCCGCTATGCCGGCATCCCGAACCAAACGGTTCAAGGTGGTCACGTTAGTTCAATTTCGGGTTCGTCGAACGAGCGACGCTCACTCCCATCGAACAAAATTCGCAACCGATGCGCATAAATGGTTCAAGGAATATATGGCAATCGCGAACACCGCAGGGTAAGCATGAGTTTACTCCTTTGAGCGCGCATCGCAAAGACATATCGTGCCGTGCCCGCTTAAAATCCCGTGTACAACACCGAACAAAGGCGTGGCGAGAGGCGGCGAAGTGTGACAAGGAAACCCTACTGTGCGCCTGCACAGTAGCCACGATTGAGTGTTTAAAAAAGATTTTCCTGGGGCGTCAGGGCGCTGTCGAGCACCGTGTGCATGGCCGAGATCTTTTGCTTCACTTCCATTATCGTCAATTCCGACAGCGGGCCTTGCGGCGACTTCACGGAGAGGAATTCCGCAGCCACACCCAGGGCGGCCAGTACGGCGATGCGATCATTGCCCTTGACCTTGCCGGCGTCGCGGATGGCTTTCATTTTGCTATCGAGATAGATCGCCGCTTCGCGCAGCGCGCGCTCTTCACCGTCGCGGCACACCATGCTATACGACTGGCCCATGATATTGACATCGACACGCGCCATTACGCTTCCTTCTCGTTCTCGGTAGGGTAGGCGCCCGCTTCCGAAGCGGCTTGCTCCAGGCCAGCTTGCACCAGTTCGGGAATTTTTTCCAGCAATGCTTCCACGCGCTCCTGCGCCTCGCGCATGCGTTGCACATACTGGGCGTTCTCGGCGGCCAACGCGGCATTGTCCTTGCGCAGTTGCGCGTTTTCACGGCGCAGCGCGTGGGTCATTTCGGCCAGCAGGCCGATTTTGTCGGATAATTCATTGAATTCGGAAATCATCCCGCCACTATAGGGCGGACGCTCCCCGGGCGTCAATCGAATCAGGTCGCTGTCACACATATTTACATCAATGCAGGGCAGTTGGCGGACATTACACGATTTTTCCGGCGCTTTTCGTCAAGTGCGCGCATCTTCCAGCGCCGCGAAGGCAGCGTTTTACTCGTCGACGTAATCGGCTTCGATATCGAGTCCGCCATAGCGGTTTTCGCAAGAGCGGCGCGTCAGCGTCTGTTGTCCGCCCTTGCCGTCAAGCAGCATCGTCAAGTCGCGGCAAGTACGGCGGTAGCTGCCAGGTTTGGCATCCGTGCGCGAGGGCGTCAGGCGCACTGCCAGCGGCGCCGCATTGCCCAAGCCCTTGTTGCTCCACTGGCGCGTCTTGCCATCCTCTTCATCTTTCAAAGTGCGCACGGCGGCCGTCAGCAGCGCTTGCTGCTCCTTGGCATTGAGCTTGGCCACCGTCACGTCCGACAAGAAAGGCCGATACACGACGGGGGCTGCATCCTTGCCCTGCACATCCCACTTGCCGCTGTTGTGCGAACAGGTACGCCGGCTCAAATCCTGCGACTTCTCACCCGCCGTGACGACGAATTTCAGATCGCGGCAGACGTGCGCCTTCAGGCTGAACTCCGTCATGCCGGAGTTGCTGAAGCTAAACGTGACTTTTACCAGCCCGCCACTATTGCCGCCGTTGCTCCACACCTGCGCGGCCTGCTCGTCGTCAGCCTTGTTCAAGGCGTTGAACAAGTCGCCCAGCAACATTTCCTTTTCCTGCGGCGTCAGCGTCGCCACGCTGATCTCGTCGACGATGCTAGGCGTTTGCGCGGCGGCATTGCCCAGGCAGGCGAGGCCGATGACGGTGGCGTTCAACAGGTGCAAGACGGGATGGGAAATCGGCAGTGGCATGCGGTTCTTTCTGGCCTAAATGCTGATATTGATATGCAATTGCAATCATCTTATTAAATTCCATAGTCAAACTCTGTTTCCTGCGCGTACAGGAACGCCCCTCGTCTGCCGAGCATGCTAGAGTCGCGCCTGTTGCTGACGCCCGGCAAGTTGGCTTGCGCCAGCGCAAACCCTGTGTAAATGCAGGCTGCGCAGAACGTCCAAGCATATCTTTCCGGTGAATAAGCCCTTGAATAAGCCCCCTACCGTCCCTATAATTAGCACTCGTTAGTAGAGAGTGCTAACAAACTCTTTCGTAGCAATCCTCAGGACATGATGGTGCTTGCCAGACCACTGCAGGGAACGCTACGCGGCGGGCGACGCCGCGATGCACTACTGCCGGATAAAGGCAAGAACAGCATGACATGGGGTTTGCTTGACCGTTGCGGGCTGCTTTCAACGGCGGTCACTGAAAGCACGTCTGGCGCTGTGCCAGTCATGTATTCATTTAGCAACACTTATCCATTGAACTTTAAGGAGTTTTGTATGAATCTGCGCCCATTGAACGATCGCGTCATCGTCAAACGCCTCGACCAGGAAACCAAAACTGCGTCCGGCCTCATCATTCCTGATGCAGCTGCTGAAAAACCGGATCAAGGCGAAGTCCTTGCCGTAGGCAATGGCAAGATTCTCGACGACGGCAAAGTGCGTCCTCTGGATGTCAAAGTAGGCGACCGCGTCCTGTTCGGCAAGTACGCCGGCCAAACCGTCAAAGTTGACGGCGATGAGCTGCTGGTCATGCGCGAAGAAGACATCATGGCGATCGTCGTCAAGTAATTGTTTCCACGTTGTAGACAGATACATCCCGAAACTCAGGAGAATTGAACATGGCAGCTAAAGAAGTAGTATTCGGCGACGCAGCGCGCGCCAAGATGGTCGAAGGCGTCAATATCCTCGCCAACGCAGTCAAAGTAACGCTGGGCCCGAAAGGCCGCAACGTGGTCCTGGAGCGCTCGTTCGGCGCCCCTACCGTCACCAAAGATGGTGTGTCGGTAGCGAAAGAAGTTGAACTCAAAGACAAGCTCATGAACATGGGCGCGCAAATGGTCAAGGAAGTTGCTTCCCGCACCAGCGACAACGCCGGCGACGGCACCACCACCGCTACCGTACTGGCCCAGGCCATCGTGCGCGAAGGCATGAAGTTCGTTGCCGCCGGCATGAACCCGATGGACCTGAAGCGCGGTATCGACAAAGCGGTTGCCGCGACGGTCGAAGAACTGGCGAAAATCGCCCGTCCTTGCACCACCACCAAAGAAATCGCCCAAGTTGGCGCGATCTCGGCGAACTCGGACTACTCGATCGGCGAGCGTATCGCTGAAGCGATGGAAAAAGTCGGTAAAGAAGGTGTCATCACGGTTGAAGACGGCAAGTCGCTCAACGACGAGCTGGACATCGTTGAAGGCATGCAGTTCGACCGCGGCTACCTGTCGCCATACTTCATCAACAACCCAGAGAAACAAGTTGCCGTACTGGACAGCCCATTCGTCCTGCTGTGCGACAAGAAAATCTCGAACATCCGTGACCTGCTGCCGGTACTGGAACAAGTCGCTAAAGCTGGCCGTCCACTGCTGATCATCGCAGAAGACATCGAAGGCGAAGCGCTGGCGACCCTGGTTGTGAACAACATCCGCGGCATCCTGAAGACCTGCGCAGTGAAAGCACCTGGCTTCGGCGACCGTCGCAAAGCCATGCTGGAAGACATCGCTGTCCTGACCGGCGGCCAAGTGATCGCTGAAGAAGTCGGCCTGACCCTGGAAAAAGTGACCCTGGCCGAACTGGGCCAAGCGAAACGCATCGAAGTGGGCAAGGAAAACACCATCGTCATCGATGGCGCCGGCGAAGCTGCCTCGATCGAAGCACGCGTGAAACAAGTGCGTGTACAGATCGAAGAAGCGACCTCGGACTACGACCGTGAAAAACTGCAAGAGCGCGTAGCCAAACTGGCTGGCGGCGTTGCCGTGATCAAGGTTGGCGCAGCCACCGAAGTCGAAATGAAAGAAAAGAAAGCCCGCGTTGAAGATGCACTGCACGCTACCCGCGCTGCCGTGGAAGAAGGCATCGTGCCAGGCGGCGGCGTAGCCCTGCTGCGCGCACGCGCCAACATCACGGTCAAGGGCGACAATCCTGATCAAGATGCTGGTATCAAGATCGTCTTGCGCGCAATGGAAGAGCCACTGCGCATGATCGTGCAAAACGCTGGCGAAGAAGCTTCGGTCGTCGTGGCAGCCGTACTGGCTGGCACGGGCAACTACGGCTACAACGCTGCCAACGGCACGTATGGCGACATGGTGGAAATGGGCGTTCTGGACCCAGCCAAAGTGACCCGTTCGGCGCTGCAAAACGCCGCTTCGATCGCTTCCCTGATGCTGACAACCGACTGCATGGTCTGCGAAATCGCTGACGACAAAGCAGGCGGCGGCATGGGCGGCGGCATGGGTGGTATGGGCGGCATGGGCGGTATGGACGGCATGATGTAAGCCCGGCGTCCCCGCCCGCAGGCGACGGCGCGCGGGGATGCCTATGCCGGGCCAGGACAGACAGGCCAAAAGCTGTTTGCGCCTGCCCGGCAGCCCCGAAAGCTATCTTCTACGGAAGGTAGCTTTTTTTTCGTCGATTTTTTTTCGTCGATTGCTTAGACAAGCCCCTTAGGCTCGCCAGGCGATTGCCGGCCTGCGTGTTTTGCTTTAGCATGGCCGCCATCGTCCCTCTTTCTCATGCTCACCACCATGCCGCCACGCGCCTCCTCTTCCAAAACCACCATCATCGCCGGCATCCTGGCCGGCTTGCTGGCCGCCGGGCTAGGCGCTTTTTATCTGCACCAGCGGTCCGCACAGCACGACGGCAATCCACCTGCCGCGAGCAGCCAATCGGCGGCGCAAGAGCAGAACGCGCGCGCCGTCGATGCGCTGATGGCGCTGCCGGAAATCAAGGCCTGGTCGGCGCATATCGAAAAAGCCTCGGGCGGACGCGCGCACGGTGCGGTGATGGAAACGTCGCCCGAGACACGCCTGGTCGATGGCGTCGTTTGCTACCAGCTGAGCTTTTTCGAAAGCACGCCGGAAGCGGCCCACCGCTGGGAAAGCTTTGTCGTCACGCCCGATGGCAAGCGCATCCTCGTCGACGACAGCGTCACAGGTGAGCTGCTGAGCCTGGAACAATGGCGCAAGGACAGCGCTCCCATGCAGCGCACCGCCACCCAATAAACGCTCCTACGCCGGCGCGCCCTGTGGCGCCGCGCCGCGCACGCGCGCCACCCACCACACCGTCCACAGTGACAACGCCGCCGCCAGCCAGCCATTCCAGCCATAACCGCTGATATGGCCGGCCGTGTCCGTGTGCAAGCTCAAGCCGCCCAACCAGGCGCCCAGACCGCTACCCAAACTTTGCAGGGCCGAATTAGCGCTGAGGAAGGCGCCGCGCTGCTGCGGCTGCGGGATGCTGGTCAGCAGCGCCTGCAGCGGGATGGTGCGGCCCGATACCAGGGCCATAAAAAATGGAAACAGCAACATCAGCGCCAGCAACGACAACTGCGGCAGGTGCGTGATGAACAGCAGCGGCGCGATCGACAGCAGGGAGACCCAGCGATACACCTGCTGCTTGCCGGCCCGGTCCGCCCAGCGCCCGATCAGGCGCGCCGTGAAGATGGTGGCGCAGCCGCCCGTCAGGTAGACCCAGGTGACGTCGACCGGCGCCAGTCCCATATTGCCCACCAGCACAGGCGAAATGAAGGGAATGACCAGCATGCCGGCCGTCATATTGACAATCGACAAGGCAAACGCTTGCAGGTGACGCCGCTCCCGCAGCAGCGCCAGCAAATTCGGCAGTACCTGGCGCAGCGGCGTGGGGGCCGCGCCCACGTGCGCCGTCAGCGATGGCAGCACGCGCGCCGCGCCCAACCAGATCAGCAGCGACAGCACGACCAGCAGGAAGAATGGCGAAGCCCAGCCAAAATGGGCGGCCAGCACCACGCCGATGGGCACGCCGCCCACGGCCGCCATGGCAAATGCGGTCATGACGATGCCCGTCGCCGCGCCACGCCGCTCGGCGGGAATCACGTCACCGATGATGGCCATGACGATGGCGCCCAGCACGCCGCCCGTCAGCCCGGCAAACGCACGCGACCACAGCAGCACATGGAAGTTCGGCGCCAGTGCGCAGGCCAGGTTAGACACGGTAAACAGGAGAAACATGGTCAACAGCAGCTTCTTGCGGTCGAAACGGTCGATATACGTGGCCGCCAGCAAGCCGGACAGGCCCGCGCACCACGCATAGGCAGAGACAGCGCCCGAGACGGCTGCCGGGCCGATATTGAACGCCTGCATCAGTTGCGGCGCCAGCGGCATCATCACCATGAAATCCATGATGACGGTAAATTGCGTCAGGGCAAGCAGCCACAACATCGCGCGTTCGCGCCCCGGCGTCAGCAGGGGCACGGGTGCGGGTGCGGGCACCGCTGCGGCCATCATGCCAGCGCCTCGATATCGCTACGGGCCTGGCGCAGGATGGCGCGCACGGCATCGAGGCGGCGGGCATCGGGCTCGGCGGTGCGCCCGCGCGCCAGTACCGCTACCTTCAGTTCGTGCATCAACTGACGCAGATCGTCGTCCGCGCCGGCCGGCGCATCGACCCTGGCGGCAATCGCGTTGACGTAGGCGCGGTTCGCTGCCAGGAAAGCCAGTCCTTCCGGCGTGATGCTGTGCAGTTTCTTGTTGCCATCGAGGCTGACAGCCACGTAACCGTGCCCCACCAAGCCATGCATGAGCGGATAGATGGCGCCGGGACTGGGCGCATACGCGCCACCGGCGCGTTGCGCGATGGACTTGATGATGTCGTAGCCGTGGCGCGGCTTGTCGGCGATCAATTGCAGCACCAGGTAGCGCAAGGTGCCTGCATCAAACATTTTCGGCCCGCGCGCAACAGGGTTGCCAAGCGGGGCCGCCGCCTCTCCCTGAGCGTGGGCCGCCGCGCGTACGGGGTACGCCCCGCGTAAAAGATGGAGCATGCTGATTCCTTAAGATATATCGCAATAAGATATATCTTATGTTGAAAAATAGCACAACACAAGGTTTACTTTCTGGCATCGAAGCCCGATACTCGGCCACATGCCCGCCACCACTGTCCGCCCGCTCACGCCAGACGACGCCAGCACCTATCGCGCCCTGCGCCTGACCGGCATCGCCGAACTGCCCGCCGCTTTCTGCACCACGCACGCCGCGGAAAGCGGCTTGCCGCTGGCACAGATGGCACAGCGCTTGCGCGCCACCTCGCACCAAATAATATTTGGCGCGTTTAACGAAGAACAATTGATCGCCATTGCCGGCCTGCGCCGCGAACCGATTGCCGTCGTACATGACAAGGCCAGCTTGTGGGGCGTGTATGTGGCACCGCAGGCGCGTGGACGCGGCGCGGGACGGCAACTGACGCAGGCAGCCATCGCACACGCCTGCGCCATTCCCGAACTGGGCTGCGTGCGCCTGGCCGTGGCGCAGGATAACCACGCGGCGTTGAGCCTCTACCTGAGCTGCGGCTTTACCCTGGCAAACGGCCCCGCTGCGAAAGGCATGCTGCCACTGCAGCTATTGCTGCCCCGCCCCGCTCTTGCAAGTGCCCGTGCAAGTACGAGCGCAAGTGCCGAAAGTAATGTCTTTATGAAAATCAATACCTTACAAATCCCTGCGAAATAGCGGACAGGCCGTTTTTTCTGTTGCAAGCAAACGCGGCAGGCCTTAGCATCGCGGCTTACAAAAAAAACTTGGGGAGAGCCAATGTCATCGGCCGAGACACAAACCGCCACGGGCAAGATGCCGCGGCAAATACCGTACATCATTGCCAACGAAGGCTGCGAACGCTTCAGCTTTTATGGCATGCGCAACATCCTGACGCCATTCCTCATCAGCACCTTGCTGCTGATGATCCCGATCGACCAGCGTACGGGTGAAGCCAAGCACGTCTTCCACACCTTCGTCATCGGCGTGTATTTCTTCCCGCTGCTCGGCGGCTGGCTGGCCGACCGCTTTTTTGGCAAGTACAACACCATCTTCTGGCTCAGCCTCGTGTATTGCGCCGGCCATGCCTGCCTGGCCCTGTTTGAAAACAGCGTCAACGGTTTCTA
Source organism: Janthinobacterium paucivorans (assembly GCF_051380805.1). Classification (NCBI taxonomy): domain Bacteria; kingdom Pseudomonadati; phylum Pseudomonadota; class Betaproteobacteria; order Burkholderiales; family Oxalobacteraceae; genus Janthinobacterium; species Janthinobacterium paucivorans. The sequence goes on along the minus strand of NZ_JBNYXR010000001.1, from coordinate 50,210 downwards.
TTTCGGCCTGTTCCTGATCGCCTTCGGCTCGGGCGGCATCAAGCCGCTGGTGGCCTCGTTTGTCGGCGACCAGTTCGACCAGACCAACAAGCACAAGGCCAAGCTGGTATTCGACCTGTTTTACTGGATCATCAACTTCGGCTCCTTCTTCGCCTCGCTGCTGATGCCGATGTTTCTGCGCGACTACGGCCCGTCGATCGCCTTCGGCATTCCCGGCCTGATGATGCTGGCCGCCACCATCGTCTTCTGGATGGGCGCCAAGAAATACGTGCACGTGCCGCCGGCGCCGCCGAATCCCGATTCGTTCACCCGCGTCGCCCGCACAGCCTTGATGGCGCGCGTCGATGGCGGTTCGCGCCCTGGCCTGTACGTGGCCTATGTCGGCGTGATCGGCGCCCTGTATGCGTTCTACAGCATTCCAGAATGGGGTTTCGTGATTTCAGCGTGTACGGCGCTGGTCTTGCTGCTGGCCTTCGGCAGCATCGGCACGGCCATGCAACTGGAACGCGCGCGCGGCATCCATCCTGACGAAGCCGTCGAAGGCGTGCGCGCCGTGCTGCGCATCCTCGTCATCTTCGCCCTCGTGACGCCCTTCTTCTCGCTGTTCGACCAGAAGGCTTCGACCTGGATCGTGCAAGCGAACACCATGGAAAAACCAAGCTGGTTCCTGCCGGCGCAGATGCAGGCGCTGAACCCGATGCTGGTGATGCTGCTGATCCCGTTCAACAACCTGGTGCTGTACCCGATGCTGAACCGCTTCGGCCTGGAAGCGACGGCCCTGCGCCGCATGACGGCCGGTATCGGCTTTTCCTCGCTGGCCTGGATCGTCATCGGCTTGCTGCAGTTGGCGCTCGACAGCGGCAATGCCGTCTCCATCATGTGGCAAATCCTGCCGTATGCCTTGCTGACGTTCGGTGAAGTGCTGGTCTCGGCCACGGGCCTGGAGTTTGCCTACAGCCAGGCGCCAGTGTCGATGAAGGGCGCCATCATGAGCTTCTGGAATTTGTCGACCACGGTGGGCAACCTGTGGGTGCTGATCGTCAACCGCAGCGTCATGAACGAGGGTGTGATCGGCAAGATTGCCGAAAGCGGCATCAGCGTGACGGCTTTCCAGATGTTCTTCTTCGCCGCCTTTGCCGCCGTCGCCATGCTGGCCTTCGGCCTGTATGCAAGGCGCTACAAAATGGTCGACAACTACCGCCAGGCCGCAGTGCCGGGCAAGGCATGATCCAACAGTAAGCTGAGCAAGAGCGCCCACGCAACACATCGTGGGCGCTTTGCCTGTCCTCGTCAGGTCGTCACCGTCGGCGCGTCGCGCCCCGTGCGCTCGCGGATCTGCGCCAGCTGCTGCGCCACCGCGATCAGCCCCGCCAGCGCTTGCTGGGTCGCGATGTCATGCTGCGCCGGATCGGCTTCATAGCGCTCCAGGTACAGGCGCAAGGTGGCGCCTTCGGTGCCGGTGCCGGACAGGCGCAACACGATGCGCGCGCCATCGGTCATGATGATGCGGATGCCCTGCTGCGTCGCCACGCAGCCGTCGACCGGGTCGGTGTAGCTGAAATCGTCGGCCAGCGCCACCGTGTAGCCACCGAACACCTGGCCCGGCAAGGCGGCCAACTGGTCGCGCACGGCCTGCATCAACTGCGTCGCGCCAGCGCTGTCGATGTCTTCATAATCGTGGCGCGAATAGTAATTGCGGCCATACGTGGCCCAGTGCGCGCGCACGATCTCTTCCACCGATTGTTTTTTCTCTGCCAGCAGGTTGAGCCAGAACAGCACGGCCCACAAGCCATCCTTTTCACGCACGTGGTCCGAGCCCGTGCCGTAGCTTTCCTCGCCGCATAAGGTCACCATGCCGGCGTCGAGCAGGGTGCCAAAGAATTTCCAGCCCGTCGGCGTCTCGTAGCAAGGGATGCCCAGCACGCTGGCAACCCGGTCGGCCGCGCCCGAGGTCGGCATCGAGCGGGCGATGCCCTTCAAGCCGGCGCGGTAGCCGGGTGCCACGCTGGCGTTGGCGGCCAAAATCGCCAGGCTGTCAGATGGCGTGACGTCAAAGTTGCGGCCAACGATCATGTTGCGGTCGCCATCGCCGTCCGAGGCGGCGCCAAAGTCGGGCGCCGCATTCTCACCGTCTCCAGCCGCCATGATGGCGATCAACTCTTGCGCGTTGACGGGATTGGGGTCGGGATGGCCGCCGCCAAAGTCTTCCAGCGGCAGGCCGTTGATGACGCTGCCCTTGGGTGCGCACAGCATGCCTTCCAGGATAGCTGTCGCATACGGGCCGGAAACGGCGTGCATGCCGTCAAAGCAGATGCGCGTCCCGCCCGCGAACAGGGCGCGGATAGCGTCGAAGTCGAACAGCTGCTGCATCAGTTCCGCGTAATCAAGAACCGGGTCGATCACCTCAACCACCATCTGTTCGATGCGCGCCAATCCCCGCACATCGAGGTCGATGTCGGCCGCGTCGCTGATGCGGTATTGGCTGATGGTTTGCGTGCGCGCATAGATGGCCTCGGTGACCTTCTCGGGCGCCGGGCCGCCATTGGCGATGTTGTACTTGATGCCGAAATCACCATCGGGGCCACCGGGATTATGGCTGGCCGACAGGATGATGCCGCCGCTGGCGCCATGCTTGCGAATGACGCAACTGACGGCCGGCGTCGACAGGATGCCGCCTTGCCCCAGCAGCACGCGCGCATAGCCATGCGCGGCCGCCATGCGCAGCACCGTCTGGATCGCCGCGCGGTTGTAATAGCGGCCATCGCCCCCCAGCACCAAGGTCTGGCCGCGACAGTCGCCAAGCGTGTCAAAAACGCTCTGCACGAAGTTTTCCAGGTATTGCGCTGCGCTGAAGAGCGTCACCTTCTTGCGCAGACCCGATGTGCCGGGCCGCTGGCCAGCAATCGGCGCCGTATTGATGATTTGAATAGACATATTGCCTCCCTATTAACTTCTGATGATAACGCATGCCGGGCAAGCGACAAAGCGATGTACGGCTTCTACGGTGCGCCAAGCCGCTGAGTGCCGTATTCGCCGCACATGCAATAGTTAAAATCATGCTCATCCTTGGCATTCCTGGCCGCAAACTCGAACATCGAACATCGAACATCGAACATCGGACGCCGTGACCTGCGAGCAGGCCACCGCCCGCAATCAGGCGCCCCTGTCGCAGTCAACACCACACTCTTGCACGTCTCACAACTCCACACTATAATAGTAATAGTTCTCATTACGATTTAAGCCCTCCCCCGGACTCTGCGCGCAGTCGCCTGAAGATGCGCGGCCGGGTGGCACGCTGCGCCAGCCAGGCATCACCGCCAAGCAAGTCTCCATCTCGAACACGCCATTTGCAGCACTACGGCCGTCTTTTTCATTGCACATAAAAAGTACAAGGGATACACCATGCACATCATCTCCATTGCGCTCTGCGGCGCTCTCGCCAGCACTTTGCTGGCCGGCCTTGCCTTGCCACCGAGCAAGGATCACGACTGATCATGCAAGCGCCTGCCCATACCGAATCGACTGACGCGGCTGAAAAAATGCCACGCCTGCGGCTCTGCGCCGGGGCGATATACCGCCTTGGCGTGGCCTCACGCAGCCTGGCGGCCATCGTTGGCGGCTATATGCTGACCGCACTGCTTACCATGCTGCTGTCGGTAAGCCTGCCCATGGCCCGTGCCGAAGCCGTCATGACGGCCACCGTGCTGTCGTTTGCCGTCTACACCTGCGCCGTGATGTGGGTCTTCGCCACGCGCAGCGCCCTGCGCGCCTGGCTGGGCCTGTTGATTCCCGCCGCCGTCATCGCCGCCATCTTGCAATTGCTCGATGCACTATCCTGGAGTCTCGCATGAAAGAAGGTTTCCGCCAGTCGATGGCATGGCTACACACCTGGTCCGGACTGCTCGTCTGCTGGATTTTGCTGCTGGTGTTTTGCACCGGCACGGCCAGCTATTACCGCCATGAAATCACCGTGTGGATGCAGCCCGAGCTGCATGGCGCCGCCGCCAGCCAGGTAAGCACCGAGGAAGCGACCAAGGTCGCGCAGCAGGCCTTGCAGGAGAGGGCCACGGGCGCCACGCGCTGGCTTATCAGCCTGCCCGACGAGCGCAATCGCGCTACCCAGCTGGGCTGGAGCAAGCCGTCGCAACCGGGCGAAAAGACGCGCGGACGGCGCGGCAACTTCCACCGAGAAAAAACCGACCCCGCCACGGGCGAAGTGCTATCGAAGCCGCGCGACACGCGCGGTGGCGAGTTCCTCTATCGCCTGCATTTCAACCTGCACTACATGTCTGCCATCTGGGGCCGCTGGATCGTGGGTTTTTGCACCATGTTCATGTTCGTCTCCATCATCAGTGGCATCGTCACGCATAAGCGCATCTTCAAGGATTTGTTTACCTTCCGGCCGAAAAAAGGCCAGCGCTCGTGGCTGGACGCGCACAATGTGACCGCCGTGCTGGCACTGCCTTACCACATCATGATCACCTACACGGGCCTGGTGACGTTGATGTTCCTGTACATGCCGTCCGGCGCCACGGCCGCCTACAAGGGCGACCAGGATGCCTTCTTCGCCGAAGCGTTTCCGGGCCGCGCTGGCGACAGCAAGCCGGCCGGCGTGGCCGCGCCGCTGACATCGCTGGCGCCGCTCGTGCGCCAGGCAGAGCTGCAGTGGGGCGACAAGGTCGAGCGCATCTCCGTGAATCACCCGGGCGACGCCAACGCCAGCGTAACGCTGTCGCGCGCAGCCGGACGCAGCATGTCGTCGAAGCAGCCGTCGATGGAATTCGATGGCGTTTCCGGCAAGTTACTGTCGACCAATGGCGAGGCGCTGCCTGGCGCAGCCGCCACACACGGCGTCATGGTCGGCCTGCACATCGCCCACTTCGGCGGACCGCTGCTGCGCGCGCTGTTCTTCCTGTCCGGCCTGGCCGGCTGCGCCATGGTCGCCACAGGCGCCCTGCTGTGGGCCGTCAAGACGCGCCAGAAGCAGGCCAAGGCGCTGGCCGCCGGCAAGCGCGCCAGCTTCGGCCTGCGCCTGGTCGAAGCACTCAATATCGGTGCCATCGCCGGTATCCCGATCGCCTTCGGTGCCTACTTCTGGGCTAACCGCCTGCTGCCGGTCGGCATGGAAGAACGCCCGCAAGAGGAAATCGCCTGCTTCTTTGGCGCATGGGCCATGGCCGCCATCATTGCCCAGCTGCGCCCCTCGCGCGCCATGTGGCGCATGCAGCTGGCCGTGGGCGCCTTCCTGCTGGCATCCCTGCCCGTACTGAACGTTTTCACCACCGAGTCGCACCTGGGCATGACCCTGTTCCTGGGCCGCGGCCCCGTGGCGGTGGCCGCCTTCGACCTGGTGGTGCTGGTGCTGGGCCTGGGCCTGGCGTATGCGGCGTTCAAGTTGAAACCGCTGCCCGTGAAGGCGGCCAAAACCACCCCCGCCGCCAAGCCGGCAACGACGATGGAGGCCGCGTGATGGAGCTGCTGTCCAATTTCCTGGTCTTTGCCCTGTGCTATGCGGGCTTGTCATCGCTGTGCCTGGCGATGGACCGCCACTACGCCGACCTGCACGGACGCGGCGCAGAACCGCCCGCGCCGCTGCGCCGCCGCTTGCAGTGGACGGGGTCGCTGACGCTGGCCGCCGGCCTGGCCTGGGCCATGCATATCGCCGGCGGCGGCTATGGCTTGGTGTACTGGATCGGCAGCCTGACGGGCTGCGGCTTGCTGCTGATCTGGCTGCTGCCTTACGCGCCGCACCTGGCGATGCGCCTGGCGCGCCTGATCGGCGGCGCAGCCGTGCTGGCGGCCGTGCTGCTGGCGGCGCTCTCCATTACGCCGGGCTAGGCGTCTTGAGCAGCACCTCGACATCCTCGGGCGCCATGGCGCGGCCGAGGACATAACCAAACGCCTCGTCGCAGCCCATCTCGGCCAGCAGTTCCAGCTGCGCGCTGCTTTCCACCCCGCCGGCGATGCTGCGCAGCCCGAGCGTGCGTGCCATCGCCACGATGGCGCGCACCATGGCGCTGTCGCCGCCCGGATTGCCCAGGTCGTCGACGAAGCACTTTTCGATCTTCACGGCGTCCGTGGGAAAGCGTTTCAGATAATTGAGCGACGCGTCGCCCGTGCCGAAATCACTGATTGCAATCGCCATGCCCAGCTGACGGAACTGATGCAATATCAGTTCGCAGTTCTGGTTGCGGTCGATCAAAATGCCGGCGGCGATTTCCAGTTCGATGCAATGCCCGGGCACACCGGCCGCTTCCAGCACGGCGGCGAAATTGCGCGCAATATCGCGCTGGTAGAACTGGCGCGCCGACAGGCTGACGGACACTGTCAGCAACTGCCCCTGCGCAATCCACCTGCCCGCCTGTTCCACCGCAGTGGCCAACACCCAGGCGCCCACCGGCAAGATCAAGGCACTTTCTTCCAGCACCGGCAAAAAATCGAGCGGCATCATCAGTCCCAGTTCCGGGTGCTTCCAGCGCAGCAGCGCCTTCACTCCCGTGATCCTGCGCGTCTTCAGGTCCATGCGCGGCTGGTAAAACAGCGTGAATTCCTTGCGTTCGAGTGCATGGCGCAGAGCCGTCTCGAGGATGGTGCGCGAATACGACTGCGCCTGCATGCGCGCGGCGTAACGCAAACAGGTGCCAGGCGCGTGGCGCTTGGCAGCGTACATGGCCAGGTCGGCCTTTTCGATCAGTGCATTGACGTCGTCGTCATCGTCCGGGTACAGGGCCAGGCCCACGCTGGCCGCCACCGCCAGGCTGTATTCGCCGATGACGAAGGGAGCGGCGATGGCGGCGACGATTTTTTCGGCCACCCGCTCGGCATCATGCGCCGTGTGCAGCTCCGTCAGCAAGATGATGAATTCATCGCCGCCCTGGCGCGCCACCGTGTCGACCTTGCGCACGCACTGCTGCACCCGGCGCGCGAACTCCGTCAGCACCTGGTCCCCGACGTCATGCCCCAGGCTGTCGTTGATGGATTTGAAGCGGTCGATGTCGACGAACAGCACGGCCAGCAAGCCCTGGTGGCGGCGCGCGTAGGCGATGCCGTGCTCGAAGCGGATCTGGAAATGCAGGCGGTTCGGCAAGCCCGTCAAGCCGTCGTGGTGGGCGATGAATTCCAGCTGCTGCTCGGCGCGCCGCCGCGCCGACACATCGTGCAACAGCAGTACGGCGCCACCCTGCGCCAGCGGCGCGCAGCTGTACTGGACGTCGATACGCTTGCCATCGAGATGGCGCAGCAGCACGGCGCCGCGCGCCACTTCCAGCACTTCCTGCTGCGCCACGCACTCGCGCACCTGACGCGCCGCATCGATGGGGCTGCCGTCATGGAACAGCGGCAGCAGCTGCGTCACGGGCTGGCCCAGGCCATCGTCGCCCAGCAGCCCACCCATGGCGCAGGCGCGGGGATTCAAGTACTGCACCACGCCATCGTGGTCGGTGCCGATGACGGCCGCGGGCAGCGCGTGCAGCAGCGCCAGCGCATCGGCCATGCGCTGGCGCTGCCCCGCCTGCAGCATGACTGCGGCAGCATGGCGCCGCCCCCAGGCGCGCGCCGCACGCCACTGGCAGGCCAGCAGCACGCTCAGCATCACAGCCATGCATAGGCATAGGCACAGTGCCAGCAGCAGCAGCGCCGTCATGCATCACCCGTCAGGCGGAAAGTGAAGGACATGCTTTTCCTTTGCAACACGCGCCATGCGAGCGGGCGCAGATACATGCTGAAAGGAAATAGTATAAGAATTTAGGCGCGATATTTGCCTGATCGGACACCGCTTGACTGGCATCAAGCGGTGCGGGACAAGCCTGCGTCAGGTCAGCGACAGCCTGCGGGCCGGCGCAGCGAGACCGGCAGTGGCATGCAGTTTGAAGATGCTGACGGCATCTGCCAGGCTGGCTGCCTGCTGCTGCAAGGCGTCTGCGGCGGCCGCGGCCTGCTCCACCAGCGCCGCATTTTGCTGCGTCACGCCATCCATCTGGCTGATGGCGATGCTGATCTGCTCGATGCCATCGCTCTGCTCCACGCTCGCCACGGCGATCTCGCCGATGATAGCGTTCACGCGCTGCACGCTGCTGACCACGTCATTCATCGTGCGTCCTGCCTGGCCGGCCAGCACACTGCCCTCTTCCACCGTGCGCACGGATTCGCCGATCAGCTGCTTGATTTCCAAGGCGGCCGCCGCCGACCTGTGCGCCAGGCTGCGCACTTCCGAGGCGACGACGGCAAAGCCGCGTCCCTGCTCACCCGCACGCGCCGCTTCCACGGCCGCATTCAGGGCCAGGATATTCGTCTGGAAGGCGATGCCGTCGATGACGGCGATGATGTCGACGATGCGCTTGGACGAGTCATTGATATGGTTCATGGTCTGCACCACTTGCGCCACGGCCTCGCCGCCGCGCTGCGCCACGTCGGAGGCACCGCTGGCCAGCTGACGCGCCTGGTCCGCGTTGTCGTTATTCTGCCGCACGGTGGTGGTCAACTCGATCATCGAGGCGGCCGTTTCTTCCAAGGAACTGGCCTGTTCCTCGGTGCGCGAAGACAGATCCATATTACCTCTGGCAATTTCGGTCGACGCCGTGGCGATGGCATCCGTGCCGACCCGCACGCGTCCCACGATATCGGCCAGGTTACCACTCATGGCCTTCAAGGCACGCAGCAGATCGCCGATTTCATCGCGGCTGCTGTCGGCCACCACGGCGCGCAAGTCGCCGGCCGCCACTTGCTGGGCGATGCCGACGGCCGCACCCAGCGGCACCGTGATGCTGCGCACCAGCCACCACACCGTGGCGCTACCGACGACCAGGATCAGCAGCACGGTGGCCAGCATGACGATACTGGCGCTGCGGTTCGCGGCGGCGTCCTGCTCCTTCATCTGCGCCATCAAGGCGTGCGACTGTTTGCCGATGCCAGCGACGATGGCGTCGATCTGGCGCGTCGGTTCGCGGTCCATGCCTTTCACCAGCGCATCGACCGTCTGGGCACTTTCGGCGCGCGCGCCGTCGTACTGCTTCAGCGCCGCCAGATAGCTCAAGCCCAGCGCATCGTGCGCCTGCATGGCTTTCGCCACGGGTGCCGTATCGAGTTTCAAGGCCGTCATCAATGACTGCAGGCCGGCCAATTCCTTGCGCGTTTGCGCGCCGCTGGCGACAAACGCTTCGCGGTAGCGCTGGAAGGCGGCCGCATCGCCGCCGCGCAGCAGGATGTTTTTCCATTCCTGCACCTGGATCTTGAATTCCACCTGCGCGCTGCGCGCCGCGTCAACCGCTTCCGTCAAGGCCACTGAGCGCTGCATGGCATCGGCACTGCGCGTGCTGGCCGCGTCGAGCGCGCTCCAGCCACGCACGCCGACGAACACCAGCGCAATAAAAAAGAAAGCGCCCAACAGACCCAGGCGGACGGAGATTTTCAGATTCGCTAATTGCATGTGTTTCTCCCGGCGGCAAAAACAGGCTGGCAACAAAATTGCTGCCAAAAACATCTAATTCTCACCAAATAGGCAAATCATGCAGCGCATGCCGTAAAAAACCAAGCGGCACTTTCGCTAGAGAAAAACTTTCAGCATAGAAACAACAAATTACAAGGAAATATTGACTGAGTAACCATATTGCCGGGCGCGCAGCATGGGCAGGCCAGCAATCTTACCCACAGCACCACTCATGCTGGCCACTGCATCGGATCGGTCAACAGCTGATACATCACGTAGGCGTCGACATAGCCCAGCTGCGCGTGGCGGTAGGCCAGCGGCAGGGTGCCGATGATGCTAAAACCCAGCTTTTTCCACAGGGTGACGGCGGCCAGGTTGGTGCTGACGACGAAGTTGAACTGCATCGCCAGGAAGCCGGCACGGCGCGCTTCTTGCATGCAGTGCACGCCCATCAGGCGGCCCACCCCCACACCCTGCGCGGCCGGATCGACCATGAACAAGGCATTGGCCACGTGCGCGCCATGCCCCGGCTGGTTCGCTAGCAACCTGTACATACCCAGCAGGCGCTCGCTGCCCATCACGGCGACATAGCTTTGCACGCCAGGGCCGAACCAGTAGGCGTGGCAGTCTTCGCGCGAGGTAGCGGCGGGAAAGGCGCAGGTGTCGCCGCCGGCCACCAAGGTCTGGAAAATCGACCACATGGCCTCGAAGTCCGATTCCTGGGCAAGACGGATGTCAATTTCTTTCAAGGTGCGCCTCCGGTAGCTAAAGTATGCGCAGATTGTCGGGGATTTGCGCCGGGTCGTCCAGTGGCATACGCATCGCCATTTCAGCGCCCCAGGCGAAAATTCACGCTCACAGGGCGTCCCTCCAGATGCAGGCGCGCACTGGCACGCGGCGCTTCGCTGACGACCTTGCCACGGCGTAGTACCAGGCGCCGCGCGGCGCGCAGGCGCAGCGCTTCCACCGTAGAGCTGCAATCGAGGATCAGCAAGTCCGCATGGCAGCCAGGTGCAATGCCATAGCCATCGAGGCCCAGGATGCGCGCTGGCGTTTGCGTCACCGCCAAAAAGCACTCGTGCATGGCTTGCTGGCCCGTCATCTGCGCCACGTGCAGCCCCATGTGCGCCACTTCCAGCATATCGCCCGAGCCGAGGCTGTACCACGGGTCCATCACGCAATCGTGGCCGAAGGCGACAGCGATGCCGGCGGCCAGCATCTCGGGCACGCGCGTCATGCCGCGCCGCTTCGGATACGTATCGTGGCGCGCCTGCAGGGTGATGTTGATGAGAGGGTTGGCGATGGCTGCCACACCTGCCTCGCGGATCAGCGGTAATAGTTTGCTGACGTAATAATTGTCCATCGAATGCATGGACGTCAGGTGCGAACCCGTCACCCTGCCCTGCATCCCCAAGCGATGGCTGTGGAAGGCCAGGGTTTCAATGTGGCGCGACAGCGGGTCGTCCGACTCGTCGCAATGCATGTCCACCATCAGGCCCCGCTCGCAGGCAAATTCGCACAGCAGGCGCACCGATTCGGCGCCGTCGGCCATGCTGCGCTCAAAATGCGGGATGCCACCCACCACGTCGACGCCCATGGCAATGGCGCGCTTCAATTGATCGAAGGCGCCGGGGCTGCGCAGGATGCCATCCTGAGGAAAGGCCACCAGTTGCAAGTCGAGATACGGCGCCACTTGCCGCTTGACGTCGAGCAGGGCTTCCACGGCCAGCAAGCGCGGGTCGCAGATATCGACGTGCGAGCGGATGGCAAGCAAGCCGCGCGCCACGGCCCAGTCACAATACTGCAGGGCGCGCTCCACCAGTGCATCCTGCGTCAGCTGCGGCTTCAGTTCGCCCCACAAGGCGATGCCTTCAAGCAGGGTGCCGGAAGCGTTCACGCGCGGCAAGCCATAGCTGAGCGTGGCGTCCATGTGGAAGTGCGCATCGACAAACGGCGGCGTGACCAGATCACCTGCGGCGTCGATCTCTTGCGCACCCTGCACGGGCAAGGCAGGGCCGACGGCGGCGATGCGGCCGTCGTCGATGGCGATATCGATGGCGCGGCGCCCATCGGGCAAGCTGGCATTGCGGATGACTAAGTCCATGCGAACACTCCTTGAGTTGATTACGCTGCCTGGTGCTTGAGCTACATTGCCATTGCAGGCGTTTTTCGTGGGATGCTGCAGTGCAAGAAGGCGGCCACTCACAAAAGCATCGCCATACATTGGCCGACAACACCTTGCGCATGCGCAAACTTCCCACCAACGCTAGCAGGCCCACAAATAGGGCAAGCATACGCCACGCGGCCTGCATAAAATAACTTTCAACTAACTCGAATCACCGCTAGACTATGCATATTGCATTGCATCATAATTAATCCATCATCAGCTATTTAGCACGCTAACTACTTTACAAAACGCGGCCCACTCTGGTTTTCGGGATTTTGCAGAGCGTTTTGCCAGCATTTTAATCCGTACAAAGGAGTAAATATGTTTCCGCTTCCTGAACACCTTTCCAGCGCCGCCAAATCGCAACTGGAAAGCCAGTTGCAAATTTTTAACACCCTGACCGGCAAAGTCTTCGAAAGCGCCGAGAAAATCATCGCCCTGAACCTGAACGCAGGCAAGGCTGCCCTGTCGCACACGGCAGAAACGGCGCAGCACCTGCTGGCAACACAGGACCCGCGCGACTTCTTTCGCTACAGCACCAGCCAGGCGCAGCCGAACATCGAAAGCGTGCTGGCGTACAGCCGTCAGCTATTCGGCATCGCCTCGAGCACCCAGGCGCAATTGCTGGCCTCGGCCAAGGCCCGCCTCGATGCCGCCGCCCCTGCTAGCGTCACGTCAATGAGCCAGCCGACGCTGGCCGTCGCCGCTCCTACTACTGAACCGGCCGCCGCACCGGCACCTGCGACAAGCGCGCCGGCCCATGCCGCCCAAGTTGCGCCAGCCAAGCCTGTCGATGTGGCCAAAACTGCCGTGGTGGTCAAGCCTGCCGTAGTGGCCAAGCCTGTCGATGTGGCCAAACCTGCCGTAGTGGCCACGCCTGCCGATGTCGCCAAACCTGCCGTAGCGGCCAAGCCTGCCGCAAAGGTAGCGCCCGCTCCCGCCCTCGTCGCTGTTGCTACGCCAGCAGCCAAGCCAGCGGCAGCGCCTGCCAAAGTTACCGAGAAAGTTGCCGAGAAAGCGGCCGACAAGCCCGCCGTGCAAGCAGTCGTGGCCAAGCCAGCGATCAAGCCCGCCGACAAGCCATTTCCTTCGAGCAAACCAGCCGCCAAGCCAGCCAGCGCCGCTGGCAAGAGCGTGGCCAAGATTACCGTGAAACCAGCAGCCAAAGTTGCGCCCAAGGGCACGCCATCGAAACAGCTCGACATGCTGGGTGGCAGCAAAGGCAGCGGCCGCAAGCAAGGCCACAAGTAAGGCCGCAAGCAAGGCCGCAAGCAAGGCCGCAGCTTAAAGCGGCAGCAGCAGCGCCACAGCGCGCACTACAACGGGCCACGGCCCGTTTTTTCTTGCGTGCCCGTCCACAGCGCGCTTTTCCGCCTTGTTGTATCCTACGCGTACTTTCAGTCTGCGGGCCCGTTCTTCCGCCCCGCGACATCCCATCACAAAAAACAAAAGGTAACCATGAGTTTATCGAGGCTCATCGCCGGCTTCGTGCGTCAGCACAGTGCGGCGTATGCCGCCGCCGCCGCCATGCTGGCCGGCGTCGCCGCACTGACCGTCTGGATCCCCCGCCGCGTGGGCGCCATCATCGACGCACTGGCCGCACACCGCATGACGACGAACGAACTGTGGCTTGAGCTGCTGACCCTGCTCGCCTTGGGCGTCGTCATCTACTTCCTGCGCGTAGGCTGGCGCATTACCCTGTTCAAGGCCGCCTACCAGCTGGGCGTGATGCTGCGCACGCGCTTCTACACGCGCATGTCGCAGCAAGGCGCCGCGTTTTACCAGAACCAGCGCACGGGTGACCTGATGGCGCTGGCGACGAACGACATCGACGCCATCGAAATGGCGGCCGGCGAAGCCATGCTGGCAGGCTTCGACGGCAGCTTGACCTTGCTGATGGTGCTGGGCATCATGCTGCTGGGCGTGGACTGGCGCCTGGCCTGCATCGCCCTGCTGCCCTTCCCGCTGATGGGACTGGCCTTCTGGCGTATCTCCAGCCATATTCACACGGCATCCACCGATTCATTAACACGCTTTTCAGCGCTGAACGAACATGTGCAGGAGTCGCTGTCGGGCGTGCGCACCTTGCGCGCGCTAGGCCTGGAAGAGCGCAGCAGCAAGCAATTTTCCACCCTGGCCGGCCACGCGGCGAACGCCAGCCTGACGGCGCAGCGCTGGGAAGCGGCGTATGAACCGGCGGTCGGCCTGACCCTGACGACGGCGACGGCGCTGACCCTGGGGCTGGGCGGCTACCTGGTGTGGCACGATCAATTGACCATAGGCGCGCTGACGAGCTTTTCCATGTATCTGGGACAGCTGATCTGGCCCATGTTTGCCGCCGGCTGGGTACTGTCGCTGATCGAACGGGGCCGCGCCGCCTGGCAACGGCTGCAGCCGATGCTGGACGCGCCGCTGGCGATCGACGATCATGGCAGCATCGCCACGCTGACGCCCGGCCCGCTGCAACTGACGGACATCGGCTACGCCTACGCGGGCCAGACGACGCCGGCGCTGTCCGGCATCTCGCTGCTATTGCAGCCAGGCCAGACCCTGGGCCTGGTCGGGCCCACCGGCAGCGGCAAGTCGACCCTGCTGCGCGTGCTGCTGCGCCAAGTCACGCCACAGTCAGGCACGGCTACCTGGAATGACCAGCCGCTCGATGCGTATGCCTTGCATGCGTTGCGCGCGGCCATCAGCTGGGTGCCGCAGGAGTCCTTCCTGTTCTCGGCCAGCATCGCCGACAATATTGCCCTGGCGCGTCCCGACGCCACGCGCGGGGAAGTGGAACGGGCGGCGCAGCTGGCCGATATCCACGATGACATCCTGCAATTTCCCGAAGGCTATCTGACGCATGTGGGAGAAAAGGGCATCACCCTGTCCGGCGGCCAGCGCCAGCGCGTGGCGATTGCCCGGGCCTTGCTGGCCGACAATGGCTTGCTGCTGCTCGACGATGCCCTGTCAGCCGTCGACACGGGCACGGAAACGCGCATCCTGCAGCACCTGGAAGAACTGCGCCGGCGCCGTCCCGAACGCAGCGCTATCATCGCCAGCCACCGCCTGAGCGCCGTCGTGAATGCCGACCTGATCCTGGTGCTGCGCGATGGCCACATCACGGAAACGGGCAAGCACGACGCGCTGATGCAGCGCGACGGCTGGTACGCCAGCCAGTGGCGTTATCAACAACTGGAGGCCAGCCTCAATGCCATCTAAGACCGACCAAGCCAGCAGCACCACGCAGTCCGTGCGCCGCCAAGCCGCGCAAGCGATCGGCCTGCTGCGCCGCGCCGCCGCGCCCGACCTGCGCCATTTATATTGGGCCACATTCTGGCTGATCCTCGCCGCCGCGCTGGAAGTGACGGGCCCCATCCTGGGCAAAGCCCTGATCGACCAGCACTTGCTGCCGCGCAACCTGGACTGGACCCGCATGTCGCTGCTGCTGGGCGGCTGCCTGCTGACGGGCTGGATCGCCTCCGGCCTGCGCTACCTGCAACTGGTGCGCCTGTCCGGCCTGGCCATGCGTTCGGTGCAGCGCCTGCGTGAAGGCGTCTACCAGCACGTGCTGCGTCTGCCGATGGCCTTCTTCGACCGCGCCATTACGGGGCAATTGGTCAGCCGCGTCACGAATGACACGGAGGCCGTCAAATCGCTGTACGTGCAGGTACTGTTCGTCATCCTCGACAGCTCAATCGTCCTGCTCGGCACCATGGCCGCCATGGCTTTCCTCGACTGGCGTTTGATGCTGATCGTGCTGGCCCTGCTGCCGGCCGTGCTGGTGATCGTCTTCCTGTACCAGCGCTGGAGCGCGCCAGCCGTCACGCGTGCGCGCGCCCTGCGCAGCGAAATCAACGGGCAGATCGCCGAATCGATCGGCGGCATGAGCGTGCTGCAGGCGAATAACGCGCAGCGCCGCTTCGGCGCGCGCTTCACTGGCATCAACCAGGACCATTACACGGCGCGCATGCAGGAATTGCGCGCCAACGCCTGGCTGCTGCGTCCCGCGCTCGACATGCTCAACATCGTGCTGCTGTCCGTCGTCATCTTCAGCTTCGGCCAGCGCGAAATGGACGCCGTGGAAGTGGGCGTGCTGTATGCGTTCATCAGCTATATCGCGCGCGTGATTGAACCCTTGATCCAGATCACCATGCAATTTAGCCAGTTGCAGCAGTCGGTGGTGGCGACGGCCCGCGTCTCGGCCCTGCTGGACGAAGCGCAGGCGCTGGAACACGCACCGGGCAAGGCCAACAGTGACGCACACCCGGCGGCGCGCCACGGCGCACATGACGGCGACACGCCCGCCGTGGACATCGCCCACCTGAGCTTCGCCTACGTGCAAAACCAGCCCGTGCTGCACGACCTGTCGCTGAGCATACCCCAGGGTGCGTTTTTTGGCATCGTCGGCCACACGGGCAGCGGCAAATCGACTTTGCTGTCCTTGCTGCTGCGCTTTTACCCCGTCACGCAGGGCAGCATCGCCATCAACGGCAGCGCCATCGACAGCATAGCCAACGCGCATTTCCGCGCCGATGTCGGCCTGGTGCCGCAAGACCCCTTCCTGCTGGCCGCTTCGGCGCGCGAAAACATCGACATGGGCCGCGGCTACACGCAGCAGCAGATCGAGACGGCGGCGCGCGCCGCGCATGCGCACGACTTCATCGCCGCGCTGGAACACGGCTACGACACGCCGCTGGGCGAAGGCGGCTCGCGCCTGTCGTCCGGGCAGAAACAGCTGATCGCGATTGCCCGCGCGCTGGCCGGCCAGCCGCGCATCCTGCTGCTCGATGAAGCCACGTCGCGCATCGATAGCCAGACGGAGCAAATCGTGCAGCTGGCCCTGAATGAATTGCGCGGCAAGGTGACCATCATCGCCATCGCCCACCGCCTGTCGACCATCCGCGAGGCCGAGCGGATCATCGTGCTCAACCATGGCCGCATCACGGAAGCGGGAGCGCACGAGGAACTGATGCAGATCGAGGGCGGCTTGTACCAGCGCCTGTATCTGCTGCAGCAGTTGGCGGTGTAAGAGGAGGTGCCTAGCCCTCGCCTAGCGCGACGTCGAGCGCAGCCTGGAGCGGGTGAGCGCCACCGACAAAATCGCGCTGGGCAAGGCCAAACTGTGGGCGCGTACTGAAGCGCAAGTCAGTACCCTGGAAGAAACAGCAAATTCGACGGCAACGCTGACGGCGACGGTGCGGCGCAGCATGGCGCTGCTGGTGGAATCGATGCAGCAGGTGGCTGCCATCATGCACGAGATCACCAGCGCCAGTCACGAGCAATGCGCGGGGATCGGCAAGGTCAGCCAGGCGCTCACGCAGATGGACAATATCAGGCAACAGAACGCCGACCTGATTGAGGCCGTCGCCATCTTCCGCCTGAAGCGCAGCGCGCGGACCTCGGCCACCCTGCCCCCGCGTTAACTTGCAACTAAAGTGTGCATTTTTATAAATTTCTGTATCCCACATGATATTTCTTGATTGCAACAGATTATAATCTGTTGTAAAAAGCAACTTATTGTGGGGGCGGGGCTTTGGCAGACAGACAGAAAGGGGCATCGTGGCGCAAGGCGCATTGGCTGTTAGCACTGGCCTGCCTGCTGACGCCTGCTGCTCAGGCTCAAGCTCCGGCTCAAGCTCCGGCTCAAACTCAGGTCGGCAACCTTGAGCAGCATATCGCCGCCGTGCGTGAAGATGGCCGCTTCGTTCCTGCGCGCGCCCTGCAGCACCTGCAAGAGATAGAAACACAGGCGCGCAGCGCTCCCCTGCCAGTGCGCGCGGAATTCCTTACCCAACTCAGTACCGTGCACATGCGACTGGGGCAAAACAAGGTTGCGATGCAGGTGGCCGAGGAGCTGATCGCCTATGCCCGCCAGAACAAGAACGACGTGGCGCTGGCGAAAGGCCTACTTTGCAAGGCGTACATCACGTTTGCCCGGAACGAACGCAACGCCTCGCATCTGCTGGCGTTCGAGGCGGAAAAGATCGCCAACCGTACGGACGACCTGCCCGTGCGCGTGCAAGCGACCATCAGCGCGGGCCAGTCGTGGGCCGAGGAAGGCAATTTCCCGTTCGCGCTGACCAAGCTGCAGGCGGCCGTCGACCTGGCGCGCCAGAGCAATTCCCCCTACAGCCTGGCCGCCGCCCTAAATGCCCTCACGGTGCTATACACGCAGCTGCGCGAGTACGACAAGGGCTTCGAAGTGCTCGACGAGCTGCTGGCCGTCTCCGCCACCCTGGAATCTCCGGGCCGCATGGCGCAGGCGAAGAACACGGAATACGGGCTGGCACTGTCGGCGCAACAGCCGCAACGGGGCCAGCGCGCCCTGCTGGCAGCCCTGGCGCTGGAACGCCAGCTGGGCGCCCGCGCCATGGCGGCCGTTACCCTCGTCAATCTGTCGGACAGCTATCTGAAGGAAGGCGACTACGCGCGCACTCTGCGTTATGCGAATGAAGCCATCGACGCGGGTCGCCTGGTCAACGATGAACAAGTGGAAGCGACGGCGCGCCTCAATATCGGCCAGGCGCTGATCGGCCAGGGACGCTTACAGGAAGGCAAGCAAAGCGTGGCCACGGGCCTGGCCTACTACGAACGCACGGCTAATCAGCCAGACATGCAGGCCGTGCTGCTGGAATACGGCATGGCGCTGGAAAAGGCCGGCGACCTGCGTGGCGCCGTCACGGCGTACCACCGCGAGCGGGGCATTTCCAACCAGCTGTTCGAGAAGCAGCGGCAAAAGGCCGTGTATGAATTACAAGAAAAATATGAAGCGGAGAAGAAGCAGCGCCAGATCGAGCTGCTGAGCCGCGAAAATCAGCTCAAGAGCACCGAAATCGACAATCGCCGCCTGCAGCAGCGCGTGTGGTGGTTGCTGGCACTGGTGCTGGCCATGGCGTCCGTCATCGTCGGCTTGCTGTACCGCAAAGTGCACCATGCGAATGTGCAGCTGAAAGTCAAGAACCAGGAACTCAAGCGCCAAAGCTCGCGTGACCCGCTGACGGCCCTGTACAACCGCCGCCATTTCCAGGAATTCATGCGCAGCCATGCGGGCAAGGCGCAGCAGGGCTACGGCGGCACCGATGTCGTGGGTGCGCTGTTCCTGCTCGATGTGGACCATTTCAAGCACATCAATGACCGCTACGGCCATGCGGCAGGCGACATGGTGCTGACGACGATCGCCGAAACCTTGCACGAGGTGTTGCGCGAAACAGACATGATCGTGCGCTGGGGCGGCGAGGAATTCCTCGCCTTCCTGCCTGCCGTCGCGCGCGACGGACTCGACGATATTGCACGGCGTATCCTCAACGGCATGGCTGCGCAAGTGATCCATTACCAGGGACAAGCCATCACGGTACACGTGTCCGTCGGCTTTGCCCCCTATCCGCTGGCACCGCTCGGGCGGCAACTGACGTGGGAACGCAGCGTCAACCTGATCGATATGGCGCTATACCTGGCCAAGGCGCACGGGCGCAACCGGGCCTACGGCTTGCGCGCCTTCCAGCAGGTGGAAAAAACGACGCTGGAAGCGGTGGAGCAAGACCTGGAGCGCGCGTGGCGCGACGGCTTTGTGGATTTGAGCGTGGTACTGGGCAGTACCGACGGCATGGACGCTGCCGATACAGCGACGGCGGCGCATGGCAGGCAGGCTAGCGCCAGCGACGGCGTCGCCGCACCAGCCATCACTGGACGGTAGAACGCGAGCCGGGCCGGCAGCAGCCAGCCCGGGCGCAGTGATTACGCAGATTACTTGTGCGCGGCGTCCTGCATCTTTTCGCCGGCTTTTTCCACTTTCTTGCCCACGGCATCAGCCGCTTCGCTCATTTTCTTGTCGGCGTCAGCGGCGATCTGATCCATCTTGGCACCCGTATCGGCAGTCGCCTGACTCACGGCAGCGTCGGCCTTGCTAGCGGCAGCCTTGATGTCGGCTTCAGCCTTGGCAGCGGCCGCATCGATCTTCTGGCCAGCTTGTTGCGCAGGACCTGCGGCGACATCGCTTTGCTTCTGGCAGGCAGCCAGAGACACAACCATCATCGCGGCGGCGCATACGCTCATCCATTTTTTGCTTGCTTGCATGATATTCCCTTTCATTGTTATCAAAAGACACAGATCAATGCGCAATATACACCTGCCTAAGATTATCTAGCGTACGCTAACGCACATAAAAACAGGCCTTTATGGCGTAGTTGTAAGCAATGGTATCTTGCATTTTCAAGCTGCTTTTCGCGCCGAGCCGGCAGGACAAGCGCCTTGCTTTGCACTACTGGGCGGGGGCCGGGGCCGGAACCGGGACCGCGACCGGGACCGCGTCCAGCAGCGAACGCTCGAGCAGTTGCGACAGCGCCGTGCGCAGCGCCTGCGTGCGCGCCGCCAGTTCCGGCCGCTTGTAGCGTTCGGCAGCGATCAGGCTAGTTTCCAGGCAGATCCGGTCGCCCTTGGCAAGGCAAGCGTCGGCCGCATCGAGCCGGGTGCTCGCTTGCGCCACTTTCACCTTGGCATCGAGTTCCAAGGTGTCGGGATCGTCGCCCCAACGTTTCACATAGACGGCCAGGCGCGTGGCGGCCAAATCGGCCTTGCCCGCACCGAGCGCCTGCTTGACGCTGTCCTGCAACGCCGGCCATGCCTGCGCCCGCTGCTGTTGCCTGTCGCAGGCGGCAGCAGACTTGGTGATGCTCGCCTGCAAACGCTTGATATGCGCGGCCGGTGCCTTGGCGCTTTTCAGAACGGCAAGCGCACTACGCGCCCCGTCAAGGTCGCACTGCAGCGCCAGCGCAGTGGCGGCCTCCACCTGCTGCGCCACGCTGGCCGGTGGGTCGGCGGGCTTGTTGAAGAACCAGATACCAATCAGCACCACGGCAGCAGCGATCCACGTGCGCAAGCGCACGGGCGGGCGCGGCGGCGGCACAGAAGCCCGGGCGACCGGTTTCGCGGGCGGCGCCTTGGCTGGCGCAGCAGGCGGTGCTGGCGGGGCGGGCTTGGGCACAAAGGCAGGCTTGGGCGCAGCAATAGCTGCGGGGACAGGTGCAGGGATAGGCGCAGGAGTAGCAGCAGGGACAGGCGCAGCGACGGGTACCGGCGGCGGCACGCGCGGCAGTGGCGGCGCCGCAGCTTGCTCCAGAACTGGCACTTGCGCCACCTGGCGCGCGCCGCAAAACGGACAATACGCCACGCGCAGCAGCAAGGTGCCACCGCAAGCGGCGTTAATGCAAACATCATTCACTGTTTGAAGCACATTACAACCTTTTCCTAGAGTCATTCCACTGCGTTCTGCCGCAATATTACCTTACGCGCGCACCGCAACGACACACCCGCAGGGAGTTCCAAGGCAAGGATACCGATCAAAAAAATGGCTCTGTCTCCCGTCAATAGGGGGACAGAGCCGATATTGTCGTCGCTTGCGGCGAGTCGCCGAAAACGACAGAGCAAATGTTCAGCGCCAGCGAGCAACGCCCTCAGCATTTTGTCAGCCGCTCTTAGGCCTTGACGGGATCAACTTTTGCAATCACCGTGCGCGCAATGATATCGGTTGCCGGGCAAGTATCCATCGCGTCCGAATAGGCGAGCCAGCGTTGCAGGCTTTCCATACGACGGATGGTAATGCCCTTGCCATTGATGTAGCCGATCTGCTCGAAATTGGCGGGGCTGGTGGTCAGCTTGGAGACGGTGGGCGCGTTCTCGACCAGGCGGTCGTAAGCCTTGCGCGCCTTTTGCTCCCACTTGGCCAGCAGCGGGTCGTCGAAGCGGTTGCTTTCAAAATACACCGTGACGGTGCGGTCGTGATTGGCAAAGCCAACGATCGCCGCACTCTTGCGTATGGTCAGCAGGACATCTTCCTTGACGCCAGTGACGGGAACGAACACGGCAGCGCGCCCATCCGTATCGGGCCGCTCCATGGGAATATCTTGTCCGATTATACTCATCACTTCACACTCTTAGTCATCGTCTGTAGGCTTATTGTCCCTGCATTACTGAAAGCGCGGCCGGCACAGGCGTACCTTTGCCGCTGCGACTGCTCACTTTCAAGCTGTGTATTAAATAATACATTGCGATAAAGCACTATACAAGATAATCAGGAACACCGCAGCCACAGGCCCTACACCGGATGGGCAATCGTGTAGCCTGCCGCAATCACTTTATAATACAGCCCTTACTTTACGCCGGACACCTCCGCACCATGACGCTTCCCGACAATGACACCAGCCGGCTCGATGCCATCAGCACCGCCGCCACCGAAGTGGCCGCGCAAAACGTGGCCGACCTGCTGGCCATGGCAATCTGTCACCGCCCGGATGAACCGGCGTTGATCGTCTGCGACAAGCGCAGCTGGCTCAATGTCGTGTTGACGCAAGCGTATCACCTAGCCTTGCCGGACGCGACTCTCATCGATTTCGACGACGTCACGCCCGACGCCGTGCTGGCCGCGTTCGCCGAACTGCCCGCCGGCAGCCTCGTCGTGCTGATACAGTCGACCAGCTTCCGCCTGGAAGCGTTCCGCATCCGCATCGAACTGTTCAAGCGGGGCCTGAAAGTGATCGAACACGTGCATTTATCACGCATGCCCGGCGTGCAGGGGCTGCACTACATCGCTTCGCTGGCCTACGACCCGGCCTACTATCGCGGCGTGGGCCATGCGCTGAAGGCGCGCATCGACCGCGCCCGCCATGGCATGCTCGACAGCGGCGGCGAGCAACTGGTGTTCGCCTCGCCGTTCGAAGCGGCCAAGCTCAACATCGGCGACTACAGCGGCATGAACAATATTGGCGGCCAGTTCCCCCTGGGCGAAGTGTTTACGGAAGCGCAAGACCTGGAAGCGGTAAATGGGCGCGTGCGCATCTTCGTCTTTGGCGACACGCACTTCATGGTCAACCGCCCCGACACGCCAATTACCCTGATCATCGAAAAGGGTCGCGTGACGGGCACCGAGCAGGCCACGCCGGAATTTACCGCCATGCTGGAGATCATCCGTGCGCATGAGGGCGAAGTGTGGGTACGCGAACTGGGCTTCGGCATGAACCGCGCCTTTTCGCGCGAGCAGCTGGTAAACGACATCGGCACCTACGAACGCATGTGCGGCATCCATTTGTCGCTGGGCGCCAAGCACGGCGTCTACACCAAGCCCCAGTTCAAGCGCAAGGATGCGCGCTACCACGTCGATATCTTCGCCGTCACCGAGGCCGTCTACCTCGACGACGAACGCGTGTACGCCGATGGCGCGTGGACGGTGGAAGCCGTCGCTTTCAACTGAGCCTCAGCTGAAAAATCCAGCCGCTTCCAGTTCGCGGTCCCACGGCGGCAAGGGCTGGTATTGGGCCACCAGGAAATCGATCAGCGCGCGCACCTTGGGCGATGGCTGGCGGCTGGCCGGATACAGGGCGCTCAAGTAATTCAACGGCAGCTCCCAGCCCGACAGTACGGGTAGCAGGCTGCCATCGAGCAGCTTGCGCCAGGCGAGAAAGGTGGTGCTATAGACAATGCCCAGGCCGCGCAGCGCCGCCTGGTGCAGCACCAGCCCGTTATTCGCCGTAAAACCTGCCTGCACGCGCACGCTCACCTCTTCGCGCTGCGCTCCTGCTCCACGCTGGAACTGCCAATTTGTGCCATCGGTCAGGTGGCTGAAATGCAAACACTGATGCTGCAACAAGTCTTGCGGCACCTGCGGCATGCCCCATTGCGCCAGATAGGCGGGACTGGCGCACAGCACGGCGCGACACGGCGCCAGCCGGCGCATGGCCAGCACGCTGCTGTCCGGGATGCCGCCGACGCGGATAGTCAAGTCAAAACCGTAGCGTATCGGGTCGAGCAAGGCGTCGTCGACAAATAACTCGGCCTGCACCTGCGGGTGCAGCAGGCTGAAACGGGCGACGGCATCGGCTAGCCAGACGCTGCCGAAACTCGATGGTGCCTGGATGCGCAGCGGCCCGGCGAGCTCCGCCCCGGCACCCGCCTGCGCCACGTGCGCCACCATGCGCGCCGCTTCCTGCGCCTGGCTGACGGTAGCCATGCAGGGCGCCAGGTAGGCGCGCCCCGCGTCCGTCAGGCTCACTTCGCGCGTGGAACGGTGCAGCAGGCGCGCATTCAGGCGCTGCTCCAGCTGCATGATGGTCTTGCTGACCATGGCGCGCGTCAGGCCCAGGCGCTGCCCGGCCATGGTGAAGCTGCGCTGGCGCGCCACCTCGACAAAGATTTCCATCGCTTTTAGTTGATCCATGCCAAGAATTGTCTTCGTTTTTGAGACAATCTGTCAACCGACTACCAATTGTTTGCCCCCACTCCACCACCTACAATGGCATCTTTCTTTTTGTAACAACGCCTGACAGAAGCGTAGCGAGCGGAAGTGAGTTGTGGCTGAGAAGCGGAGCTGTGCTCTATCACAGTGAGCCTCGCAAGCCGCAAATCGCGGGCGCAGTAGCTTATGTCAGGCGGAACCTGGAGACGCCATGCTGACTACATCACAACAAGAACAATACCAACGCGACGGCTACATTATCCTGCCCGACTTCAAGAATGCGCACGAAATCGCCGCCTTGCGCGCGCGCGCAGAGCAGATTGTCAACGAATTCGATCCCAGCGTCAGCCAGTCCATCTTCACCACGCGCGACCAGGCGAAGAACACCAACGACTATTTCCTCGCTTCCGACAACACCATCCGCTGCTTCTTCGAGGAAGAAGCCTTCGGTCCGGACGGTCAGCTGAAACAGGCCAAGTCCCTGTCGATCAACAAGATCGGCCACGCCATGCATGACCTCGACCCCGTCTTCCGCGCCTTTTCGGCCGATCCGAAACTGGCCGAAGTGGCGCGCGACCTGGGCCTGGCAGACGCCCAGGTATGGCAATCGATGTATATTTTCAAGCAGCCCGGCATCGGCGGCGAAGTGCGCTGGCACCAGGATGCCACCTACTTTGAAACCACCCCCATCAGCGTGACCACCTTCTGGTTCGCGCTGGAAGACGCGACCCTGGACAACGGCTGCCTGTGGGCGGAACCGGGCGGCCACCGCGGCCCCCTGCGCGAGCGCTTCATCCGCAACGGCGACGCCGTGCGCGTGGAAAAACTCGATGCCATGCCCTGGCCCGACGACAGCACGGCAGTGCCACTGGAAGTGAAGGCCGGCGCACTGGTCTGCTTCCATGGCTTGCTGCCCCATTACAGCGCGCCAAACCGCTCGCCCGTCTCGCGCCACGCGTATACCTTGCACGCCACCGATGGCCAGACCGAGTACGCAAAACATAACTGGATACAGCGCGACGCAGCGTTCCCCGTGCGGGGCTTCGTCTGATGCGCATCGACATCTACGCCGCCCACTGGGGCAATAACGACCTGCCTCCCGAGGTCTTCATCGACAAGGTGCTGACGGCAGGCTTCGACGGCATCGAAATGTCGCTGCCGCTGGACGCAGCTCTGCGCGAGGAATGGACGCAGCGTATCGCCAAGGCAGGCCTGAAACTGATCGCCGCACAGTGGGAAACCGTGTTCCACAGCGATTTCGACCTGCACCGCGCCGCCCTGGCCGAACTGCTGGAAAACGCCTGCCTGGCGCGCCCCGTGCTGGTCAACACGCACACGGGCAAAGACTATTACAGCCAGGCGCAGAACGCGCAACTGCTCGACCTAGCCGCTGCCATCGCGGCAAAGCACGGCGTGCCCATCGTGCATGAAATCCACCGCAGCCGCTTCAGCGGCCATCCCATGCTGCTGCTGCCGTATCTGCAGCAGTACCCGCACCTGGCATTGACGGCCGACCTGTCGCACTGGTGCTGCGCCTGCGAATCGCTGCTGGAAGACCAGCCACAGACCCTGGCGCAGGTGCTGCCGCTGGTGCGCCATGTGCACGCGCGCGTGGGCCACGCACAAGGGCCGCAGGTGGCCGACTTCCGCGCGCCGGAAGCAAAGGGTGCGCTCGACGCCCATCTGGCATGGTGGGATGCCATCGTCGCCATGCGCCGTGCGGCCGGCGCCGAACATATGACGTTTACGCCGGAATTCGGCCCCGCGCCATACCTGCAAACGCTGCCCTACACGCAGCAGCCGGTGGCCGACGCCTGGGAACAGAACGTCGCCATGCTCCATCTGCTGCGCGCGCGATATGCCGGCTAGGTAAATAGACGCGGTACGGCGCCGTATCGCCAGGTACGGTGCCGTACATTGCAATTAAATAGCGCACTATATATACTGTGCGCATGGATACCACCACCGCCCCCAACCCGCTGCACCAGGTGCCGCGCCTGGACAGCCAGCTATGCTTTGCGCTGTACTCGACCTCGCTCGCCATGAACAAGCTGTACCGCAAGCTGCTGCGCAAACTTGGCCTGACCTATTCGCAATACCTGGTCATGATGGTGCTATGGGAACGCAACGGCTTGACGGTGTCGGAAGTGGGCGAGCGCCTGTTCCTCGACTCGGCCACCCTGACGCCTCTACTCAAACGCATGGAGCAAGCTGGCCTGTTGACGCGTGCGCGGGCAGCCAGCGACGAGCGCCAGGTCATCATTTCCCTCACGCAGCAGGGCGACCAGTTGCGCCACGCAGCGGCCCTGCTGCCCGAAGCCATCCTGACGGCCAGCCACTGCAGCCTGGAACAAGTTGTGGACATGAAGCAACAACTAAACCAGTTGCGCGATAGTTTGATGAAAAGTGAGTAAAGACGCCAATCTACCGATCAAAATAAGGTAAAGCATCGCGCTGACAGCGGTAGGCAAAAGCTGGCGCGAAAGCTGCCTTCCTTTATTACAAATCGATACAAGGATGGCCTCACCCTGCGTATAGAATAGTTGCTACTATTTCCTTACAACAACATCAGGGTGAAAATGCGCATACCTTTCGGCTCCGTCGCCTCGTTGGCTCTCTGCTTTGGCGTCTCGGCTTTCGCCGCCGAGCCATTCGACGACAAGTTCCGCCAGCTCGACAATATGCTGCCCACCCCGAATACCTACCGCACCGCCTCCGGAGCGCCGGGCCACGCCTATTGGCAACAACGCGCCGACTACACGCTGCGCGCCACGCTGGACGAAGCCAGGCGCGAAATCGTCGGCAGTGGCAGCATCACTTACCACAACCAGTCGCCCGATACCCTCGGCTACCTGTGGCTGCAACTGGACCAGAATATTTACAAACCCGATTCCGACGCGCGCCGCATGAGCACCGCGCCATCGCGCCAGGCGTGGGCCAAAACGGCAGGCGACGAGACGATGAAGTTCGACGGCTTGCGCAGCATGCTGGCGCGCGGCGACTTCCAGGGCGGCTTCAATATCCGCGCCCTGAAGGGTGCCGATGGCCAGCCATTGAAATATGTAGTGAACCGCACGATGCTGCGCATCGACCTGCCGCAAGCGCTCAAGCCGGGCCAGGACTTCGTCTTCCAGATCGAGTGGGATTACCGCATCAATGAACAGAAAGTGCTGGGCGGACGCGCCGGCTATGAAGTCTTCGACGACAAGAACGCCCTGTTCGAAGTGGCACAGTGGTTCCCGCGCATGGCAGCCTATTACGACGCGGCCGGCTGGCAGCACAAGCAGTTCCTGGGCTCGGGCGAATTCACGCTGGAATTCGGCGACTACGACGTGCAGTTGACGGTTCCTGCCGACCATATCATCGCCGCCACGGGCGAGCTGCAAAATCCTCAGGATGTACTGTCCGGTGCACAGCGCGAGCGCCTGGAAAAGGCCCGCAACAGCGACAAGCCTGTCATCATCGTCACGCAAAAAGAGGCCGAAGCGGCCGAAAAAACGGTGAGCCGCGCGCAAAAGACTTGGCACTTCAAGGCATCGAACGTGCGCGACTTCGCCTGGGCCTCGAGCCGCAAGTTCATCTGGGATGCGCAGGGCTACAACAAGGGCGGCAGCAAGCTGATGGCCATGTCCTACTATCCGAAGGAAGGCAATCCGCTGTGGGAAAAGTACAGCACGCAAGCCATCGTGCATACGATCGAACAATACAACAAGTACAGCATAGACTACCCGTACCCGACGGCCATCTCCGTCAATGGCCCCGTGGGCGGCATGGAATATCCGATGATCTCCTTCAACGGCCCACGCCCCGTCAAGGACAAGAAAACGGGGGAGCTGAGCTACTCCAAGCGCACCAAATATGGATTGATTGGCGTCATCATCCACGAGGTGGGCCACAACTATTACCCGATGATCATCAACTCGGACGAGCGCCAATGGACGTGGATGGACGAAGGCCTCAACACGTTCGTGCAATACCTGGCGCAGCAAGCCTGGGAAGAGAACTATCCGGCCTCGCGCGGCGAGCCGCGCGACATCGTCGACTACATGCGTAGCCGCGACCAGGTGCCCATCATGACCAATTCCGAGTCCTTGCTACAGTTAGGCAACAACGCCTACGCCAAGCCGGCCGCTGGCCTGAACATCCTGCGCGAGACGATACTCGGGCGCGAACTGTTCGACTACGCCTTCAAGGAGTATGCGCAGCGCTGGAAATTCAAGCGTCCGACGCCGGCCGACTTTTTCCGCACCATGGAAGATGCTTCCGGCACGGATCTGGACTGGTTCTGGCGCGGCTGGTTTTATACCACCGACCCGGTCGACATCAGCATCGACGGTATCAGCGAATATGGCGTGAGTTCGAAAAATCCGGAAACGGAAAAAGCCTGGAAAAAGGCGCAGAAGGATGCGCAACCCGAATCCGTTGCGAGCCGCGCCAACAAGGGTATGCCACGCCGTGTCGACGCGCATCCTGAACTGAAGGATTTCTACAACCAGCACGACGATTTTACGGTGACCAACAAGGACCGCAATGCCTACACCGAAACGCTGGCGGGCCTGGAACCGTGGGAAAAGGACTTGCTGAAACAGGGCAAGCACCTGTACCTGGTCGACCTGTCGAACCTGGGCGGCATGGTCATGCCGCTGATCCTCGAGATCGAACTGAAAAGCGGTAAAAAGTACGTCGAGCGCGTGCCGGCCGAAGTGTGGCGCTACTCACCAAAAAAGATCACCAAGGTCGTCATCACCGATGAGCCGATGGTGGGTCTGGTGCAGGACCCGTACTGGGAAACGGCCGATATCGACACCAGCAACAACGCCTGGCCGCGCAAGATCACGCCATCGCGACTGGAACTGTTCAAGAGCGAGAAGTCGCCCAAGGATAACCTGATGCGCGATTTCAATACGCCGCTGAAAGGCAAGCATGGCGGCGCGGACAAAGGCGACGAGGCGTGAAGCGCTGGCGCACGTTCGCGGCAAGCCTGCTGGCCTGCGCCAGCATGGCAGCAGGCGCGCACAATTTCCACATGGGTATCGCCGACATCAGCTATAACGCGGCCAGCGGCAGCACCGAAGTAGTACACACCTATACGAGCCACGACGTCGAGGCGTTACTGACGCAACTGTACCAGCGCCAGTTCGACCTGGGCCAGGAAGATAGCCAAGCGGCCCTGCGACGCTATGTCGAGAAACAGTTTTATCTGCTGGCGCCGGACGGCAAGCGATTGCGCCTGAACTGGGTCGGCATGAAGGTCAATGCAGACAACGTGGTGATCTTCCAGGAAATCGAGCACACGCGCCTGGCGCCCGCCACGCGCATCCACAACCAGTTGCTGATCGATTTCCTGCCCAGCCAGAGAAATACCCTCAATGTGCAAGATAGCGGCAAGATCCAGACGCTGATTTTCGACAGCCAGAATACGCAACTGCCGATCCGCTAAGCCTTGCCCCCACAGACCCATGACGCCACGCTATCTTTCCCTCCTCCTCACGGCGCTGTTTTCACCCGCCGCCCACGCTGACGACATCTTCCAGCGCGTGCTGGTCGACGGTTCACGCATGAACCAGCTCGGCGTGGCCGATGCAGCCAACGCCGGCAGCGTCACGCAACAGCAGCTCGCAGCACGTAGCAGTTATCGGCCCGGCGAATTGCTCGAAGCCGTGCCGGGGCTGATCGCCAGCCAGCATAGTGGCGAAGGCAAGGCCAACCAGTTCTATCTGCGCGGCTTCAACCTCGATCACGGCACGGACTTGCGCACCAGCGTCGACGAGATGCCCGTCAACCAGCGCAGCCATGGTCATGGACAGGGCTGGACGGACCTGAACTTCCTGATTCCCGAACTGGCCATGCGCCTCGATTACAAAAAGGGGCCGTATTCGGCGGCGCACGGCGATTTCTCCTCGGCCGGCGCGGCGTCCATCATTTATGCGAACCGACTGACGCAGGGTATCGCCAGCATGGGGATGGGGCAAAACGGCTTTCGCCGCGCCCTGCTGGCCGACTCGTTTGACGCGGGCGACGGCAGCGTGCTGTATGCGCTCGAAGCGCAGCACAACGATGGGCCATTCACGCAGCCGGACCGCTACCGCAAGCGCAATGGCGTGCTGCGCTACAGCCAAGGCTATGCCAACAACGGCTTCAACGTCACGGCCATGGCCTACGACGCCAGTTGGCATGCCACCGACCAGATTGCGCTGCGCGCAGTACAGGACGGCACGCTGGGTCGCTTCGACGCCATCGATGGCAGCGACGGCGGCAAGGCGCAGCGCTACAGCTTGTCGGGCGCCTGGCGCCAGACGACGGACGATATATCGTCCAAGGTCAGTGCCTATGTGATCGCCAACCGCCTGGCCCTGTACTCGAATTTCACGTATGCGATGGACGACCCGGATAACGGCGACCAGTTCGCCCAGCCCGATCGGCGCGTGACGGCCGGCCTGGAGGCCAGCCACACCTGGCACCACCACACGGACAAGGGCAGCAGCGATACCAGCATCGGTCTGCAGCTACAGAACGACAACATCCACAATGGCTTGTACAACACGCGCCAGCGGCAAATCGTGTCGCGCACGCGACAAGACCACATCGTCGAATCGAGCCTGGGCGTGTATGGCGAAAACAGCACGCGCTGGTCGCCCTGGCTGCGCAGCGTGGCCGGCCTGCGGGCGGATGCCTACCGCTTCGACGTGCGCAGCGACCGCGCCGCCAATTCGGGGCAGGCCAGCGACCATTTGTTCAGTCCCAGCCTGAGCGTGATCGTCGGCCCCTGGCGCGAAACGGAGGCGTATATCAACATAGGCAATGGTTTTCACAGCAACGACGCGCGCGGCACGACCATTACGCTCGACCCGAAGACGGGCCAGGCGGCAGATAGGGTCACGCCACTGGTGCGCTCGCGCGCCCTGGAACTGGGCCTGCGCAGCAACGCCATCGCCGGCCTGCAAACATCGCTGTCGCTGTACCGCCTGGACTTCGATTCCGAGCTGCTGTTCATCGGCGACGCCGGTGCCACCGAGGCGGGCCGCCCGAGCCGGCGCTACGGCATCGAGTTTTCCAGCTACTACAAGGCGGCCAGCTGGCTATCGCTGGACCTCGACCTGGCGTATGCGCGGGCACGCTCGCGCGGCAGCGACCCGGCGGGCGACTTCATTGCCGGCGCCATCGAAGGCGTGGCCCAGCTGGCCATGACGCTAACGCCGCGCGGGCCATGGTCAGGCTCTTTGCGCCTGCGCTACTTTGGCCCGCGCCCTCTGATTGAAGATAACAGCGTGCGCTCGAGGGCCAGCGTGGGCTTGAATGGGCGCATCGCCTACCAGATCGACAAGACCTTGCGCGTGGAAGTCGAAGGCTACAACCTGGCTAACCGGCGCGACTCGGCCATCGATTACTACTATGCCTCGCGCCTGCCCGGCGAGGCGCAGCCAGTCGACGATATCCACTTCCATCCGGTGGAATCGCGCTCGCTGCGCCTGACACTGCTAAAGAATTTTTAGCTCAACAAACATAATTCCTGCTGGACGTAACACAAGAGTTGCCGCGAAGTCGTAGAATGCCAGGCTGGATAAACTGATACAGGCCGCGACCCGGCCCGCACCGCCATGAGCACTTCCGCACCGATCTTTACCGACCCGTCTTGCATCAAGGACGCCTTGCGCGATAACGGCTACGCCGTCCTGCGCCCGCAGGACGTGGCGGCGCTGGCAGGCTGCCCGCTGGCCGCACTGCGTGCGCTCGAGCCCAGCTGGGACAGCCTGGCGCTGGACAATTACCTGAAAGATGGCGGCCGCTATCGCCGCCGGCGCCACTCGTGCTTCGTGCAAGATGGCGCGCATCTGACGCAGACAGCGCATCGCGCGCACTGGCAGCCAGTCGAATACAACGCCCTGCACGGCGGCATGCACCGCCTGTTCGAGCCAATCGAGCCGGCCATCGTCGCGCAAGCAGCCTGGCAACAGCTGATCCGTGCGCTCGGTGACGCCTGCTCGCAAGTCAAGGGCAAGCAAGCGTGGTTCATCGAGGCGCACCAGTTCCGCATCGATACGACCGATGGCATCGGCCGCCCAACACCGGAAGGCGCGCACCGCGACGGTGTCGATTTCGTCGCCGTGCTGCTGATCGGGCGCGCACAGGTCAAGGGCGGCGAGACGCGCATCTTCGAAGCCCATGGTCCCAACGGCAAGCGCTTTACCCTGACCGAACCTTGGTCACTGCTGCTGCTCGACGATGCGAACGTGATCCACGAATCGACGCCGATCCAGCCCATCGGTGACCATGGCCACCGCGATACGCTCGTGCTGACCTATCGCGCTGGCCAGTTCCAGGGCGAGAATTAACAGATGGCCGCAACCTTCCCCGTGGCCAAAATAGTCACTGGGAAGTTACTTTTACAAACTTAAATCCGATATAGTCGCAAGATGTCGATACTGCGCGCTCGCCGCGCCTAGCATCACCACACTGAAATTCTAGGAGAGGTCTGTGGACTCCAACAATCACATCAAGCCTGGCGAAATCGAGATCCTGATCGTCGAGGACAGCCCGACCCAGGCGGAGCGCTTGCGCCGCCTGATCCAGTCGCTGCACTACAATGTGCGCGTGGCGGCGAATGGGCAACTGGCCCTGGCCGCCATCCGCGAGCGCAAGCCGCACCTGGTGCTGTCCGATATTGTCATGCCTGAAATGAATGGCTATGACCTGTGCCGCGCCATCAAGTCCGACCCGACCCTGCGTGACATTCCCGTCATCCTCGTCACCTCGCTCAACGACCCAAAGGACATCATCCGCGGCATCGAGTGTGGCGCCGACAATTTTATCCGCAAGCCCTACGCGGAAGACTACCTGCTCAACCGCATCAGCCACATGCTGATGAACCAGAAACTGCGCAAGAACCAGAACGTGGAAATCGGCATCGCCCTGTACCTGGGCGAGCAGAAGCATTTCATCAATGCAGAACGCCAGCAAATCCTCGATTTGCTCATTTCCACGTATGAACAGGCAGTACAGGTCAACGGCGAACTGCAGGCGCGCGAACGCCAGGTGATCGAGCTGAACATGCGCCTGGCGCACCATGCGGCCGAACTGGAAACCATCAACCGCGAAATCGCGCTGAAGAACCTGGAGCTGGCCGAAGCGAGCCGCATGAAGTCGGCCTTCATCGCCAATATGTCGCATGAACTGCGTACGCCCCTGAACGCCATCATTGGGTTCACCGGCGCGCTGCTGATGAAATTGCCCGGCCCCCTGACGTCCGACCAGGACAAGCAGCTCAACACCATCCGCGCCAGCGCGCGCCATCTGCTCTCGCTGATCAACGACATCCTCGACGTGGCCAAGATCGAAGCTGGCAAGCTGACCTTGTCGATCGAACCCGTGCACTGCCAGGAGCTGATGGCCGAAGTATCCGACACCTTGCGCCCGCTGGCCCAGCAAAAAGGCCTGGCCTTGGAAATGATACTGGGAGCAGCAGGCAGCCCGCCTGTCATCATCGACACGGACCGCCGCGCGTTGACGCAAATCCTCATCAACCTGCTTAACAACGCCATCAAGTTCACCGAACACGGCACGGTGCGAATCAGCCTGTCCCAGCGCGAGGATGACGGCGTGCTGGTGACGGAACTGAGCATCGCCGACAGTGGCGCCGGCATCAAGGAGGAAGACCAGGTCAAGCTGTTCCAGGCCTTCTCGCAGCTCGATTCCACTTCCACACGCCACGTGGAAGGCGCAGGACTGGGTCTGTACCTGTGCCAGAACCTGGCCAACGCCATCGGCGGGACCCTATTTTTCAACAGCGACTACGGCTCGGGCAGCACCTTTACGCTGGCCCTGCGCAGCAAAGCCTGAGCGTCTGTGCGCCGCAACATAAATTTTAATCTTTTGACATTCTAGATAGATCCACACCGTAGTTCTACCGTATTGCAGCGCACCATTTTTAGCGCTATAGTAGAACTGTCTCCTCCAATTTGTTCTCCGAACATTGGATTTAGCCCGCACATGCAACAGCGGGCTTTTTTTTGCCTGCGCTTTCCATCATCGTCCTCTCTCCTTAACTAAATCAAGCGATTTAGTTATATCAAACGCTTGAGATATGTGTTTAAATCTCTGGCATGCTTGAAAAAAATACTTCCCCAGCAACACATGCCGACGACGGGCGCAAGCCTCGCTCCGATGGTGAGCAATCGCGCGAGCGACTGCTGCACAGTGCCATCCGCCTGTTTGCCGAACAGGGCTACGCCAAGACCTCTACGCGCGAACTGGCACAGGCAGCTGGCACGAACGCGGCCGCCATCAGCTACTATTTTGGCGACAAGGCGGGCCTGTACCGCGCCGCCTTCGCCCAGCAATCTTCGAATCCGCAAGACAATATCGCTCTGTACGAGCAGCCCCATTTCACCCTGCGCCAAAGCCTCGAAGGCTTTTATGCGCAATTGCTCGCCCCCATGCAGCAGGGAGAAATCGCGCGCGACTGCATGCGCCTGTGGTGCCGCGAAATGCTCGAACCTACGGGTCTGTGGGCACGCGAAATCGACCAGAACATCCGCCCCGAGCATGAAGCGCTCACGCGTGTGCTGGCGCGCCACTTGGGTGCGCCCGACAACAGCGACGACATGCATCGCCTGGCTTTTTCCATCGCTTCACTGGCCCTGCAGCACATGGTGGGCACTGAGGTGCTGCAAACCTTGCGTCCGCAACTGCTGGAATCGCCACAGGCCATCGACATCTGGCTGGCGCGCATGACCGACTACGCGCTGGCCATGGCCAACGTGGAGCGCCAGCGCCTGGCCATTCCTCCCTCTCCCCCCACCGCTCAATGACAAGCAGAAGGACCCCCATGACGACTATTCGAGGCACCGCTCAACGCACACTGGCAGCCGGCATCGTGCTGGCGCTAGGTGGTTGCGCTCTGCAAGCCCCACCCGCAGCGGTGGCACCGGGCGCACCCGCGCAGTGGCAGGCATCGCTGCCGCACAATGGCAAGCTGACGGACCTGGCCAATTGGTGGCAGGGCCAGGGCGACAGCCTGCTGGTGGAATTGATCACCGACGCGCAGCAGGCCAGCCCGACCATCGCCGCCGCCGGCACGCGCATCGTGCAGGCGCGCGCAGACAGAATCGCCAGCGGCGCCAGGCTGGCGCCCGCACTCGACGCCACAGGCAGCGTGTTGCGCACCAGCCAGCAATCGGCCCAGCCCAGCGGCACCACCTCGCAGGCGGCCTTGCAGGCGTCATGGGAAATCGATGTGTTTGGGGCCACGCGCGCCACGCGCGATGCGGCGCAGGAACGCTACGACAGCGCCCGCGCGCTCTGGCATGAAGCACGCGTCTCGGTGGCTGCGGAAGTGGCGAACCAGTACTATGCCTTGCGCACCTGCCAGCAGTTGCAAGCGGTGTCCGAACAGGATGCCGTTTCGCGCCGCGACTCGGCACGACTGACGCAACTGAGCGCCGGCGCCGGCTTCCAGCCGCCCGCCAACGCCGCCCTGGCCCGTGCCAGCGCTGCCGACGGCGCCAGCCGCGCCATCGAACAGCGCGCCGCCTGCGATGTGAATATCAAGGCGCTGGTGGCCTTGTCGTCCATGCCGGAACCAACGCTGCGCCAGAAGCTGGCGGCCAGCCCCTTTGTTGCGCCCTCGCCCGTGGCGATTGCGCAACTACCGGCACAAACCCTGGCCCAGCGTCCCGACATCTACAGCGCCGAACGCGAAGTGGCGGCGGCCAGCTTCGAAGTGCGCGGCGCACAGGCGCAGCGCTATCCCCGTCTGAGCCTGGCCGGCGCCATCGGCAAGGGCAATATCCGCGCTGGCGGCAGCAGCATCACGGCCAGCACCTGGAGCATCGGCCCGCTGGCCGTCAGCCTGCCCATCTTCGACGGTGGCAGGCGCCTCGCCGAAGTCGATGCCGCGACGGCGCGCTACGCTCAAGCCGTGCTGAAATACCGCGCCGGCGTGCGCCAGGCAGTGCGCGAAGTGGAAGAGGCGCTGGTCAACCTGGCCAGCACGGACGAGCGCAGCGGCCACGCGAAAGCCGCCCTGGAAGGCTACCGCGTATCGTTCGTCGCCACCGAGGACCGCTACAAAAATGGCCTGGCCAGCCTGATCGAACTGGAAGACGCGCGCCGCACGCGCCTGGCCGCCGAAAACACCGCACTCAACCTGGAACGCGAACGCAGCGCCGCCTGGGTAGCGCTGTACCGCGCCGCCGGCGGCGGCTGGAACAGCAGCAACGCCATCGCCCACAACGCCCCCTGACGGATACGACAACATGAAAAAAACAACCTTGAAACCGATGGCACTCGCGCTGGCCACCCTTTTTGTAGTGCTGGGCGCCGGCGTTACCCTGTATTCCCCATCATCCACTGCCGCAGGCGAGGCGCAGGATAAAAGCGCGACGCAAAAACCAGCCCTCAGCGTCACTACGGCCAAGCCGCAAACGACCAGCCTGCCCATCAAGCTGAACGCCAACGGCAACGTGGCAGCCTGGCAGGAAGCCGTCATCGGCAGCGAATCGAACGGCTTGCGCCTGACAGACGTACGCATGAATGTCGGCGATGTCGTGCGCGCCGGCCAGGTGTTGGCGGTGTTCTCGAACGACACGGTCAATGCCGACGTGGCGCAGGCAAAAGCGGCGCTACAGGAGGCGCAAGCGAATGCGATTGAGGCGGCCGCCAACGCCGAGCGCGCCCGCTCACTGCAAAGCACGGGCGCCATCAGCGCGCAGCAAATCAGCCAGTACCTGACAGCCGAACAGACGGCCAACGCGCGCATTGCCTCGGCCAAGGCGCAACTGGCGTCGCAGCAGCTGCGCCTGAAATACACGCAGGTGGTGGCGCCCGACAGCGGCATCATCTCCTCACGCTCGGCCACCGTCGGCTCCGTCGTGGGCGTCGGCACGGAGCTGTTCCGCATGATCCGCCAGGGGCGCCTCGAATGGCGCGCCGAAGTGACGGCCACCGAGCTGCTGAATCTGAAAGCGGGTACCGTGGCGCAGGTGAAGGCCGCCAATGGCAGTATTTTGAGGGGCAAGGTACGCATGATCGCTCCCACGGTCGATCCGCAGACCCGCTCTGCCCTCGTGTACGTGGACCTGCCGGCGAGTACCGGCAACAACGCTCCCTTCAAGGCCGGCATGTACGCCAGCGGCGAATTTGAACTCGGTACCTCGGGCGCGCTGACGGTGCCGCAGCAGGCGATTGCCGTGCGCGATGGTTTCAGTTATGTCTTCCGCCTCAATTCCGACCAACGGGTCAGCCAGATCAAGGTGCAGGCCGGGCGACGCCTGAGCGACCGCATCGAGATCGTAGGCGGCATCACGGCCGATACCACCATCGTCGTCAGCGGCGCCGGCTTCCTCAATGACGGCGACCTGGTGCGCAATGTACCAACCCCGGTTCAACAACCGGCCGCTGCTCCGGCCAGTCCTGCGCTCAGCCCAGCGGCAAAAAAATAAGGAGAGGCCATGAATTTTTCATCCTTCTCGATC
The DNA here is from genome assembly GCF_051380805.1 of Janthinobacterium paucivorans. Classification (NCBI taxonomy): domain Bacteria; kingdom Pseudomonadati; phylum Pseudomonadota; class Betaproteobacteria; order Burkholderiales; family Oxalobacteraceae; genus Janthinobacterium; species Janthinobacterium paucivorans. The sequence goes on along the minus strand of NZ_JBNYXR010000001.1, from coordinate 12,933 downwards.
AAGAATCCGATCCCGGCCATCATGCTGTTTGCGCTGCTGTCCCTGGCCGGTCTGCTGGCCTACAAGGCCAATCCGGTGCAGGACTTCCCTGACATCGAACTGCCCATCGTCACCGTCAGCGCGGTGCTGCCCGGCGCCGCGCCGGCCCAGCTGGAAACGGAAGTGGCGCGCAAGATCGAAGATGCCGTCGCCACCCTGCAAGGCGTGAAGAACATCTACACCAGGGTGCTCGATGGCGTCGCCACGGTGACCGTCGAATTCATTCTGGAAAAACCGATCGCCGAAGCCGTCAACGATGTGCGCGACGCCGTCGCCCGCATCAAGGCAGACATGCCGGCCGAACTGCGCGACCCCACCGTCACCAAGGCGTCCACGGCCGGGCGCGTGGTGCTGACCTTTATCGCCACGGCGAAAGCGGGCGTGGACAACCCGCTCGACGCGCCCGACCTGTCCTGGTTCGTCGACAACACCGTGGCCAAGCGCCTGCTGACCGTGCCCGGCGTGGGCGCCGTCAAACGCGTGGGCGGCGTCTACCGCGAGATCCAGGTGGAACTCGACGAGGCGCGCATGGCCGCATTGAAAGTATCGGCCCTCGACGTCTCGCGCCAGCTGCGCCTGGTGCAGCGCGAAGCCCCAGGCGGCCGGGGCGACGTCAGCGGCGCCGAGCAATCGGTGCGTACCATCGCCACCGTCAGGACGGCCGAAGAATTGTCGCGCGTGGAAGTGCCGCTGCCGGACGGGCGCCATGTGCGCCTGGACCAGGTAGCGAGCGTGCGCGACACGATCGCCGAACCGCGCGCGCTAGCCGAGCAAGATGGCAAGAGCGTGGTGGCCTTTGAAGTATTCCGTACCAAGGGCGCCAGCGAAGTGGCCGTCGCCAAGGGCGCGCGCGACGCCATCAGCGACCTGCAGAAGGAAAACTCCAACGTCGTGCTGCAACAGTCGATCGACAATGCCTTCCCCGTCGAGGAAGATTTCGCCGGCTCGATGGAACTGCTGTACGAAGGTGCGCTGCTGGCCGTGCTGGTGGTGTGGTGGTTCCTGCGCGACTGGCGCGCCACCCTGGTGGCCGCCGCCGCCCTGCCTCTGTCAGTGATGCCGGCGTTCCTTGGCATCTACTGGTTCGGCTACACGCTCAATACCGTTACCTTGCTGTCGCTGGCGCTGGTGGTGGGCGTGCTGGTCGACGACGCTATCGTGGAAATCGAAAACATCGAGCGCCACCTGCGCATGGGCAAGTCGCCCATGGCAGCGGCCATGGAAGCGGCCGACGAAATCGGCATGGCGGTGATCGCCACCACCTTCGCGCTGGTGGCCGTATTCCTGCCGACGGCCTTCATGAGCGGCATCCCCGGCCTGTTCTTCAAGCAGTTCGGCTGGACGGCCGTGCTGGCCGTGCTGGCGTCCCTGGTGGTGGCGCGCCTGCTGACGCCGATGATGGCCGCCTACATCCTGAAACCCTTGGCGCACAAGGAAGAACAGGATGGCTGGCTGATGACGCGCTACCTGACGGTCATGCGCTGGTGCCTGAACCACCGCGGCCTCACAGCCCTCGCTGCGGCCCTGTTCTTTGTCGGCGCCATCGCGCTGGTGCCCTTGCTGCCGACCGGCTTCGTGCCAGCCGCCGACCGTGCACAGACGCAGATCAACCTGGAACTGCCGCCCGGCTCCACCCTGGCCGAAACGCAGGCCGCAGCGGCCATGGCGCGCGATGCAGCCATGCAGACGCCGGGCATCAAGGGCGTCTTTAGCTCGATTGGCGGCGGCTCCAGCGGTGACGCCTTTGCCCCCGGCGCGGCGGCCGAGGCGCGCCGCGCCGTGCTGACCCTGACCACCGTGCACCGCACCGAACGCAAGGAATCGATGGCGGGCCTGGAAACGCAGTTACGCCACAAGCTCGATGCGATTCCCGGTGCACGCTTCACGGTGGGACCACCCGACACGGGCGTCAAGATGCAGCTGGTGCTGCGTTCGGAAGACCCTGTGGCCCTGATGGCGGCGGCGCAAAAAGTCGAGCGCGAACTGCGTGGCCTGAAAGGCATCGGTAACGTCAATTCCAGCGCTTCGCTGGTGCGTCCGGAAATCATCGTGCGCCCTGATTTCGCCAAGGCGGCCGACCTGGGCGTGACGGCGGCAGCCATCGGCGAGACGGTGCGCGTGGCCACGGCCGGCGACTACGACACGGACCTGACGAAAATGAACCTGCCCGAGCGGCAAGTGCCGATCCGCGTCAAGCTGCCTAACAGCGTGCGCGCCGACCTGGCCGCCATCGAACGCCTGACGGTGCCCGGCAAAAATGGTCCCGTGCGCCTGGCGAGTGTGGCCAGCGTGACGATGGAAAGCGGCCCGGCGCAAATCGACCGCCTGAACCGCAGCCGCAACGTGACGCTCGACGTGGAACTCGGTTCGCGCACTCTTGGCGAACTCAATGAAGAAGCGCGGGCGCTGCCGTCGATGAAGAACCTGCCGCCTTCCGTGAAGATCGCCGAACTCGGTGACGCGCAGGAAATGGCTGCGCTGTTTGCCAGCTTCGGCCTGGCCATGCTGATCGGCGTGCTGTGCATCTACTGCGTGCTGGTACTGCTGTTCAAGGACTTCATGCAGCCGGTGACCATCCTGGCGGCGTTGCCGCTATCGATCGGCGGCGCCTTCGTGGCCTTGCTGATCACGGGCAGCGCGCTGTCGATGCCGTCGATGATCGGCCTGATCATGCTGATGGGAATCGTCACCAAGAACTCGATCCTGCTGGTCGACTATGCGATCCTGGCGCGCCAAGCCGGCATGAAACGCTTCGATGCACTGGTCGACGCCTGCCACAAGCGCAGCCGCCCTATCCTGATGACGACCATTGCCATGGGCGCCGGCATGATGCCGCTGGCACTGGGCTGGGGCGCCGATCCCAGCTTCCGTTCGCCTATGGCCATCACCGTCATTGGCGGCCTGATTACCTCGACCCTATTGAGTCTGCTGGTGGTGCCGGTCGTGTTCACCTACATCGACGACCTCGAGCACCTGCTCAAGCGCGGCTTGGCAAAACTGCGCAGCCATAAAGTACCGCTGCGGCGCGATGACAAAATGGCGCTGAAAGAGTAAGCCTGCGGCTGATTTTAAAATCGCCCTCCAAGGGCAAGGAAGCGAGGGAACGGCGGGCAGACCGCGCTCCCTCGCTTCCATCTATCTGGCATACTGCGCCCATTGTCCATGAACGCACTCTGCCCTGCCTATGAATTACCGTACCCCACTCGTCCTGCTGATGCTATCCGCACCGCTCGGCGCCTGCTCGGACAAGAGCGCCCCGGCCAGCACGAACGTGGCAGCTGAGGTGGCAAACGATGCCCACGCTGCTGCCGCTACAGTATCTGCCGAACAAGTGCTGCCGCCGGCCGCCACCGCGCCCAAGACGGAAGCGATGAACACGCCGCAAGCGCGCAAGCGCGCAAGCGAGCGCGAGGCGGGCATGATGCGCGCCGTCTTTGGCAAGGACTACCGCAGTGACAGCGACGATGCGCTGGCCGACCTGTCCGATCCGGACAACCATGTAGACAAGCTCAGTTATGTGGTCAGTGCCGTCAGCCACAAGCTGCTGCCAGATGGCCGCGCCATCCTGGTGGCGAATGCGGAAACGGCCAACATCGAAGGCACGGCAGAATCGGCACACGCCTCGTCGGGACTATTGAATGTCTTTTTCCTGACGCCCAAGGGCCAGCCGGAAGACGGCCAGTGGCAAGTCGTGAAACGGCTGGAAAACATCGCCGCCCTGGGCTCCTCGGGACAACTCGGTGAAGTCCAATGGGTCATGCTGGGAGCGAACAAGCCGGGACTGGCGATACGCCACGGCTATACGGGCCAGGGTTACACCATCACACAACTGGCCCTGTTTGAAATCGGCGACGGCAGGGTCACCGCGCTCGATGGCGGCATCGACCTGTACTCGGACAATATGGGCGCCTGCGGGCCGGACATGGACGAGTGCTGGATGGTCGACGGCAAGTGGCGCTTCGCCCCTGCACGCAACGGCGGCGCCTACGACGACTTGTTGATCGATTTCACGGGCGCGTCCGAAAAGATCAAGCCTGGCGTGACGCTCAAGCCTGACCAAGACCCGCCGCGCATCGCCACGTCCCTGAACGGCCGCGCACGCTATGTTTTCGATGGCAAGGGATACAAACTGCTTGAAGGAAAAAACAAGGTGCCTGGCGTGTAATCGGGTCAGACACGCCGGGTCTGGCCCCACGCAAGCCAGCTATCGGCGTGCTGTCTCCAGGCGCGCCAGCAGCGGCGCATACATGGCGCGCGTATGCCGGCTCCAACGGGCCATGGCACTGTCGATATCAACGCACAGGCGCTCGGCCAGCACCTTGTCGCCCTGCTGCAGCGCCCATATCGCATACTCGGCGCGGCACTCAAAGCTGTTGTAACGCGTCAGCGCGTCGTCGAACTGCGCCTTCGCTTCCGGCTGGCGTCCGCTTTGCGCCAGCGCACGCGCTGACAGCAGGGACGCCATCTCGGGACGAAAATGGATGTCGCTGCGACGGATGAATTCCAGATGTGTCAAGGCTTGGGTACCACGCGCGCATTCCAGGTAGGCGCGTGCCGCGCCCAAGCGAATTTCCAGGTCCGATGAAAATGCTCCCTGCAGGCAGGCTTCATACGTCGCTGCCGCTTCCTGCGCATTGCCCGCTTCGAGCAGCGCGCTGGCCAGGCGCATCTGGTTTTGCGCCGTCGGCGTGTACTCGAAGGCAGCCTTTGCCTCGCGCAGTTCGCGGTTCGGATCAAGCACCTGCACGGCCACCGTAGCGACCTTGCGCGCGCCTTGCGGCAGACGCGAATTGGGCAGGTAAATGGCGAAAAAATACACCACGCTGCCCAGCAGCGGAAACATGAATAAAATGAGCAGCCAGTACAGCTGCTGCCCGTTGCGCACCACATGGATCGCAAAAAATACCGCGATCAGGATGTGAATGCCTATGCCAAAAATCGTCATGCTGCGACCTCGTTCGTTCGTGATGGCTGCGGCTGGCACCATACCGCCGCTTTTCCAGGCCAGATATTACACCGGCCAATGCCACAGCTTGCGCCCGACAAGCAGGCGCTATTGTCCACCCGCGTGCCAGCCGCCGCCCATGGCCCGGTACAGATCGACCGAGGCGACGAGGATGCGTGTCTTTAGCTGCAGCAGTCCCACATCGGCACTGTACAGGGTACGCTGGGCATCAAGTTCTTCCAGGTACGATGCATAGCCATTACGGTAGCGGTTATGCGCGATGCGCAAGGTGTCGGCCGCAGCAGCCCGGCGCGCATCGTTTTCCACGGCTTGCTGCTTGAGACGGTAGATGGCGCCCAGGCTATTGTCCGTTTCGGCGAAAGCATTCCTCACCACGTTTTCATACGTATAGGCGAGCTCGTCGCGCTGCGCCCCGGCCGCATCCGTTTGTGCCTGCACGCGCCCGCCATCGAACAGGGGGCCGGCTGCCAGCGCCGTCAGCCGCCACAGGGCCGTCGGCGCATGCAGGAAATCGCTCAAGGTCGTGGCTTGCCCGCCGCCCGCCGCCGTCAGCTTGAACGAGGGCAGTAACTGAGCCCGCGTGGCGGCCAGGCTGGCATTGGCGGCCGCCAGCATGTGTTCCGCGCGCGCGATGTCAGGCCGCCGGCGCAGCAGTTCGGAAGGCAGGCCGGCCGGCACGCCAGGCGCCACCAGCTCGGCCAGCGGCAAGCCGCGCGCAATCGGGCCGGGATTGCCTCCGACCAGGATGGCCAGCGCATTTTCCTGTTCAAATATCTGCCGCTGCAACTGCGGCACCTGCTCGGCTGCCGCATGGTATTCCGATTGCGCCTGCAACCATTCCAGCCGCGAGCTGTAGCCCACCTCGAACTGCTTGCGCGCCAGCTCGCGCGATTGTTCGCGCAACTGCAAGGTCGATCGGGTCAGCGCCAGCTGCGCATCGAGTCCGCGCAGATTCAGGTAGGCCGTGGCCACGCTGGCGGCGATCGACAGCGCTGCCGCATCGACGCTGGCCTGCTCGGCGCGATAACTCTCGCCGGCTGCATCGCTCAGACTGGCCAGCCGACCCCACACATCGATTTCATAACTGGCCTGCAGCTCCGCCTGGAAGACGTTCGTCACATACGGCACGCCGTTGTAAGCGAGGGTACGCGTACGCGTGGGCGAGCCGTCTACGGACAGGCTTGGCGCGCGGTTCGCATCGGCCTGCGCCAGGCGTGCCCGATATTGCTGCACGCGGGCGCGCGCCACGCGCGAGTCGCCATTGCGCGCCAGCGCCGCGCCCACCAGATCACTTAAGACGGGGTCGCCGAACGCCTGCCACCACAGCCGCTCCACCTGCGCGCCATGCGAGGACGCTGCACCGCCCTCGCCTTGCGCGCGCCACCCGGACGGCAGTTGCAGGGCCGACGCGGGCTGCGGTGGCGCGCTGGCGGTGCAGCCGGCCAGCGCCAGCACGCAAGCAACCAGCAAGAGGCGGCGCTTCATGGCTTGGCCTTCGCAGCTGCCTTCTTCGGTGCAGGCGCCGGCGCGGGATTCTCGGCCGAATCGTTCAGCACCGCAGAAGTATCGACGCTGACCACCACCGACATGCCCGGCACGATCCGGCGCGCATTCGCCTGCCCCGCATCGATACGGATGCGCACGGGAATGCGCTGGGCGATCTTCAGGTAGTTGCCCGTCGCGTTATCGGCCGGCAGCACGGAAAACTCGGAACCGGTGGCCGGCGAGATACGCTCCACCTGGCCCGTCAGCACCGCGCCGTCGAGCGCGTCGACGTGGAATGTGGCGCTCTGCCCTTCCTGCACGCCATTCATCTGCGTTTCCTTAAAATTGGCGATGACCCACATCTGGCGCGGAACCAGCGCCATTAGCTGCGCACCGGAGTTCAGGTACGCACCCTGGCGCACGCTCACCTGGCCCAGTTGGCCATCGGACGGCGCCACGATGCGCGTGTTATCGAGGTCGATCTTCGCTGCCTTGACGCCCGCTTGCGCGTTCGCCACGGCCGCCGCCAAAGCGAGCTTGTTGAAGACCACGGAATGCACGCTTTGCTGGGCGATGTCGAGATTTGCCCTGGCCTGCGCCAGCGCGGCTGCCATCTGCGCCTGCGTGGCGCGCGACTGGTCATGCTCGCGCTGCGACAACGAGCCATCGGCCACCAGTTGCTGCACCCGGTTCAAGTCTGCGCTGGCCTTGTGTGCCTGCGCTTGCGCGTTCGCCAGCGCCGCCTCGCTGACGGCAATACCCGCCTGCGCGCTGGCCTTCTGCTGCGCCCAGTTCGACAGCGCCGCCTGCTGCGCCGCCAGTTGGGCTTGCGCCTGCTCGTAGCGCTGCTGGTAGATACGGTCGTCGATGCGCACCAGCAGTTGCCCCTCCTTCACATCCATGAAATCTTGCACCGTCACTTCCACCACATAGCCTGACAACTGCGTGCCAATGATGGTCACCTGCCCCCGCACGGTGGCGTTTTCCGTCGTCACGATGGGACTGGTGAACGGCGGCAAACGCCACGCATACAGCACGATCAACACGCCCACCAGGGCCACGGCGGCAAAGGCCAGCGCGGACAGCCACTGGTGGCGCCGGTCAGGCTGCTGTGACGTGGTGCTGGACGTGGCCGAGGGTGTCGATGGCGGTGCTGGCGGTGCTGGCGGTGGGGTATTATTTTCTGTCATTGCTCGGTTCCGAATTGGTAATGGGGACGATAGCCATGGCCGTCTGCGCATCGCGCACGGGGCCAACCAGGCGACGCGCGCCGGTGCTGATGCGGTTCCAGGACTGGCTGAGCAGCATCCATAGCAAGGTGGCGATGGCGACGCCGGCAATCATCAAAAAGACATCGTTGTAGGCGAGGACATTGGCTTCGCGCGTGGCGATGGCGCCCAGGCGCGCCACGCCCTGGGCGCTGCGCAAGCTCGGGTCCATCAGCACACTGGCATAGGCCGATGCTCCCGACTGCACGCGCGCAGCCACCTGCGGATCGAGCATGCTCAGATGCTCGACCAGATAGCTGGAATGGTATTTTTCGCGCGCCGTCTGGATGGTGCCGACGATGGCCGAACCGAGCAAGCCACCAAGGTTTTGCGTCATGGTGAACATCACCGAAAAACTCACCAGGTTGCGCGGTTCGGCGATCACGGCGCCCATGCCGGCCACCATGGTGGGACCGAGGAAATACGTGCCGCCAAAGGCCAGCAGGAACTGGCTCAGGTACATATTGACGGGGCGTGTCTGGCTGGTGGCATGGGCATCGATCAGCGCCCCGGCGGCGATCAGCAGCAAGGCGAACATCAGCGAGCGGTGCATGGTGGCCGGATTGATCGTCAGCGCGCTCACTAGCAGGCCCGCCACGCTACCTAAGAGCACGACGATGAACAGGTTTTGCATCTGGTCCGTGTTCAGGCCCAGCGCCTGCAGGAAGCCCACGGCGCCCGTCGATTCGGATAGCACGATGCGAAACAGCAGCACCGACAAAAACAGCTTGGCGATCTTGCCCGTGCTGAGCCAGCGCGTGTTGAGCAGCGGGCGGGCGCGGTTATGCTCGATGGCTAGCGAGGCGGCGATCAAGACGATGGCGCCAGCGAGGCACACGCCCACCCATTCGGACGCCATCCACCACGCCGTGCGCCCCTGCGCCAGCACGGCGCACAGCAGGGCCACGCCGGGCGCAAACAGGACGAAGGTGAGGAAGTCGAGCGGCTCGAACGTCTGCACGCGGTCGCCTGGCGGCAGTTTCAGGGCCAGCACACAGCCCAGCGCCAGCAGGGCTAGTCCCAGTTCGAACAGGTACAGGCCATGCCATTCGCCGATCTGCAGCAGTTCGGAAGTGAAGATGCGCGCAAGCGGCAAGGCCAGCTGGGCAAAGCCCAGGCCCAGCACAAGGCCCTTCAAGCGGTGCCGCGCGGGAAACGCCTGCAAGGTGTAGTACAGGCCCAACACACCGAGCGCGCCGCCCACCATGCCATGCGCGGCGCGCACGGCGATCGCCGACGGCAAGGTATTGGCATACAGGTGGGCGAAGGTCACCAGCGCATACAGCAGCAAAAACGCTTCGGTGAACAGACGCAGGCCGAACTGCTGGCGGAACTTCACCAGCAGCAGGTTCATGGAAACAATGGTCATCACGTAGGCGGCCGGCAGCCACTGCATCTGGTAGGCATAGGCTGCCAGCGAACCTTGCAGGTTCAGCAAATTGGCCGTCACCAGGCCGTTGCCCAATCCCCCTGTCAGCGCGACGAGCAGGCCAACGATAAAATACGCGACACGCTTGGGCGTCGAATGTTCGGGCATCGATGGTGACCCGGGCAAGGTCGGGCGTTCGCCCGGCCCCCAGGTGCGAGGTGTGTACTTGTCCATGCAGTCATCACGATCCTGTTTGCTGAAGCTGTTCTTTACTGCTGCTTGCTGCCATCAAGCAAACAGTTGCAAATGAACAGTTCTCACGCGCAGCATATCACCGCAGGCCGTTTTTATTGTTTACATTAATGTGTGGCGTTGCGCAGGCAGGCAGGAAGGCAAACAGGGTGCGCAACCGGACCTGCGATGCGGTCCTGCTCTTGCCTCTGCGCAGACGCCACCCTTTACACGCGCGGCGGGTCCGTCTCGCGCGCAAACGCCCTGTGCGCCGCCAGCGCCTTTTTAAAGGCAGCCACGGCTTTCAGCACCTCGCCAGACGGTACGACGATGACGGCAGGATCAGGCGTTCCATCGGGCAGCGCCGCCGGCACGCCCGCCTTGTCCAGCAAGCCCTGGCCCGCGCCGATGGCCAGCATCGGCTTGCAGTGGCGGTACTGCAGACGCAGGAAGTCGAGCGCATTCGCATCGTCGCCCAGTTGCTGCACGGCGCCCTGACCGTCGGGCAGCACAACGGCGTCGAACAGCACGGACGGTCCCGTTTCGAGCGAAATTTCCACATCGAGCGGCGCACCGACGCTGGTGTCGATTTTTCCCAGATGGCTGCCTACCAGGCGCGGTGCCGCGCCGTCGGCCAGCAGCGAGGCATACATATTGCGCACCTGCGCGCCATCGCTGCCCGCTCCCACCAGGATGGCCACGCGCAAGGTATGGATGCCCGTCTTGCCTGGGCGAAAAAAGAGCGACAGCGCTGGCGACGGCCGATACGCGGGCAGCGGCTGCACGGAGGCGCGCGGCATGGCGCGCGGCAGCGCCAGGCCCAGTGCATCGGCCAGGCGCTGCGCCAAGGTCTCGTCGACATTGCGCAGCATGGCGACGATGCGCTGGCGTATCACCGGCGTTTGCACCTTGCTCAGCTCAAAACGGAACGCATGCACGATATGCTCTTGTTCGACCGGCGTCTGGCTAATCCAGAACAAACGCGCCTGGCCATAATGCTCGGCGAATTTCTCGGGTTTGCCGCGCACCTTGTCACCTTCGGCCGGCGCGGGAAAGCTGGTAAATCCCTTGGCGCCTGCCTGGAACGGACACCCGCCTGCCAGCGAATTGGGCTCATAGGCTACCCGGCCACGGTTGATAGCCTGGCGATGGATGCCATCGCGCTGGTTGTTGTGCAGTGGCGCCAGCGGAGAATTGATGGCAATTTCATGGAAATTGGCGCCGCCCAGGCGCGTGATCTGCGTGTCGATGTAGGAGTGGATACGCCCCTGCAGCAGCGGGTCATTCGAAAAATCGATGCCGGGCACGATGTGCGCGGTGCAAAAAGCCACCTGCTCCGTCTCGGCAAAAAAATTGTCGGGGTTGCGGTTCAAGACCATTTTTCCGACAGGGACCAGCGGTACCAGCTCCTCGGGTATCAGCTTGGTGGGATCGAGCACGTCGAAGGGAAACGCTGCGGCCTGCGCTTCCGTAAAAATCTGGAAAGCGAGCTCGTATTCGGGATAGGCGCCGCACTCGATGGCTTCCCACAGGTCGCGCCGGTGGAAATCGGAATCGGCGCCGCTGATCTTGACGGCTTCGTCCCATACCAGCGAGTGCGTGCCGGCCATCGGCGACCAGTGAAATTTGCAGAAGACGGACTCGCCCTTGGCATTCACGAGCCGGAAGGTATGCACGCCGAAGCCCTGCATCATGCGGTAGCTGCGCGGAATGGCGCGGTCCGACATGGCCCACATCAGCATGTGCGTGATTTCCGGCGATAGCGAGGCGAAGTCCCAGAAAGTGTCGTGTGCGCTGGCCGCCTGCGGCATGCCATTGTGCGGCTCGGGCTTGACGGCGTGGACCAGGTCGGGAAATTTCATCGCATCCTGGATGAAGAAGACGGGCATGTTATTGCCCACCAAATCCCAGTTACCCTCGTCCGTATAAAACTTCACGGCGAAGCCGCGCACGTCGCGCGCCGTGTCGGTCGAACCGCGTTCGCCAGCGACGGTGGAAAAGCGCACGAAGACGGGCGTGCGCTTGCCTGCCTTGGCAAACAGCGCCGCGCGCGTATGCTTGCCTTGCTCCTTGTAGCATTCAAAGTAACCATGGGCGGCCGAACCGCGCGCATGCACGACCCGTTCGGGGATACGCTCATGGTCGAAATGCGTGAGCTTTTCACGCAAGATGAAATCTTCCATCAGGGTGGGGCCGCGCAAGCCCGCCTTCAGCGAATTCTGATTGTCGCCCACGGGCACGCCCTGGTTCGTCGTCAGCACGCAGCCGCTGTCATCGGACCTGGCGCGGTCCAGCGAGGCATACACGGCGCTCTCGCCTGGCGCCGGCTGGCCATCGCCGGTCTTCGGCGACGCTATCGTTTCACCCGTGGTGCTGGCCGTGGCCAGTGGATTGCCCGCTGCCACATGCACGCCTTCGATCGGCGTGCGCGCCGCCTCGCCGTACTGACCATCCTCCTTGGGATTGACAGCCATGGCGGCAGCCAATTGCTCGCCAGCGGCCGTTTTTTGCAGCAGCGCGCGCGCCATGTCATGCTGCGCGCCCAGGCTGTCTGGCGCCTTGCTGTCGGCTGCGCCGGACTTGCTCTTCAAGACGGAACCGGCATCGTCCGTAGACGGCGTTTTCTTGCTGCTAGCCATGTCATCTCCTGTCAGTAGTTTGCCCCGCCAAAACGCTACAACGCTACAACGCCCTCATGCAGCGCACGAACAGGACAATTAAAATATTGGTGGGATCAGGTATACCGATCAAGCACAAAAAACCGGAGCGCAGCATCACTGTGCTTGACTGCTTGCTAGTCGCTTATGCGCTTGTGCGCGCACGCGCTGGCCCGCCCCGCCGTGACGGCGAAGGGTACAGCGCCCACGACAACTACCTTGCCGCTGTGGGCAGAACTTATTTACGCGAACCCAGCAGTTTGGACAGGCCATAACCGGCCGCTGCCGCAATCAGCAGGGACATTGCCGGGCGCTCACGCACATAGCCGCGCCCCGTCTCGCCAGCGCGCTGGCAGGCGGCGCCCAATTGCTTGCCGCGCGCCATCACGCGCTCGGAAGTCTTGCTGATGCTGTCGCTGACCTGCTCGATGCGCTCGCCCACCTGGTCCACGCCATCGCGGGCATGCGTGGCCACCTTGTCGACCAGGGGCTGGACCTGGCTAGCTACCTTATCGATGGTGTGGTGCAAATCCTGGCGGGTGTCCTGGACATTACCGTTCATATCGGAGCTATTTTTTTCAATCGCGTTCATGCTGGTTTCCTTTAACAGTGAATAATCTCAACCATGCTCGATGCCGTAAGCGAATCATGATTGTCCTCGCTTCGGAAAAAAAGAAGCGGCTAAACGCTGCCGGACTGAGCCATGTCAACGACTGGATCAGCAGCAAGCTGTTGGCACCACCTTAACCGCGCCCGCCGCATGCCACTGTGCGCTGCCACACCTTGTGAGCCAGACTTAAAGTAAGCGTAAAGCCAGCGCCGTCTTTACCTCGACTACTCCTGCCAGCATGATTTGAGGTTGAGACACAAATCGATTGTGTCCACAAACTCGATTATGGACACAATAATTCAACCAGT
>NZ_JBNYXR010000019.1:0-95954 GCF_051380805.1 Janthinobacterium paucivorans | reverse complement strand
TGAAACTGGTGGGACGATCTCGGTGGCAAACCGCCGATCAACTCGTCAAGCACAGCTTTGGCCCGAAACAGGGCCATGCTGCGACGAGGAATATGATCGCACGAAACTAAACACCTAACGAATCTGCAGTTTCAACTGCGGCATTACTCCACTTCCAATTTAAAACCTTTTCTGTTGTTTTGAAAAATTTCTCTGAAAGGTCCATTTCCTCATATTCTACTGAAATAGCTTTCAGTCTCTTAATTAAAGTTTCCCTATCAATATTGTCATAAAATTTAGACAAGTCTAAATTTACAATAAAAACATGATCAGTTTCACTCAGACTACTTGCAACTGTTCGCCCAATTTCGATGGGTCGTTTCAAAAAAGTTTGATAATCGGTAAAAAATTTCCTGTATGTCTCACCATTTCCCCATCTAAACCATGCTTTTCCTGATTTCCAGTCGCAAAGTAAGCGATTTCCATAGCTATAAACTTTTCTTTTTTGTGCTAAAAGTGCATCTTTTATTGAGCAATCTCCTTGTGCACTTTCCACTGCATCAGCAAGGCACATCATTACCGCAGTTGACCAAGTCTGATCTCTGACGGTAAGGTGGGCTAGAGGCCTTATAGGCGGAGCATTTCTTCTATTTTTCGTTTCTTTAGGAACCCAGCCTGAATTTTGATCGAGAATCCATATCTCACTTTTTGCGGCAGGCACAAGCTCAAGGGGATTTAAAGAAATCCGTCCACTCGATAAAGTTTTAGCCCAAGCTTTTGAATTCTGTTCGATTGCAAGAGCAGAGATATCAAGTTCAAGGGTGTCCGCATACCAATTATGCGTACGCATATAACCATGAGTCTTTTTCCAGGCTTGACTAATTACAACTTCATCTGCTAACAATTGTGGGTCAGGGCGAAGTTTTCTGTATTTTTCAGAAACTAGTTTCATTTATTTTTATAATCCGCTAAAGAAGGATTTTAATTTTCCAGATTGACTAAAAATATTAAAAATAATCTTTTCATTATATTTAGCATTCTGAATTCTGAGACTCTTAGCTTTTAATCGAGCATCGGTAAAATTTGATGGCGACAACATATGGACAGGTAGGCAACTGCTTGGCTGAACCGCTGTTGATCTGGTACGTTGCACGCCTCGATACGCCTTGAGTTCACCGACGACTTGCTGCGGCGTGTTTGACGATTGACTGGCCTCCTTATAGTTCATGATCGCACTGCGGCGTGAAGCCGCACCGTCAAATCAAATCCCCCGCTTCCGAGAATACTCTCGGAGCCGTAGATAACGGGCATCTTGCGCAAGCTGCGGTACTGCTTGGACGACCTCGTCCAGGCATTGCCCCAACTCCCGGGGGCCCCACTGTTGGTCGGCAATCACGGCATTCAGTAGCTGTAATGCTTCCACAGGGAATCGTCTGCACAGGTCAGATTCGTGCAGTTTATGTACGACGTAGTGCGGGTGTTCAATAGGTTGCAGCCAGTCCTTCACAGCAGCCAAGGCCGTCGAGAATTCGCCCCGGGCGGCAACGACCAGCCGGGCCAGTGATTCAGCGATTCTTGGGGTGGCCAGATCGCGAGACTTAGGCCAGACCTGTTGCCAGAACGGCTGGGCGCGGTTCTTCCAATAGTCCTCACGCTGATCGGCGGCACTTTCAAGCGCTTGCGAAAGCGCCGTTGCGGATTCTTCCAGCCCTGCTTGCGGCAGCTTGCCAATCGCCGATCGGAATTCCTCCTCTGCATATCCATCAGTCGGGCCCAATGCCGCATATGTTAGAAACGCCGCGAACTGCTGGCGGTGCTCGCCAAGATCGGCATAGTGGTTTGCGCTATCCAGGAACTGCGGTTTGAAAGCCGCCAACAAGGGCTGGTACAAGCGTGGCGACCAGAGGAAGCCTTCCCACACGGCTTTTGCTTCGACTGGATTGCTCCAGCTGAACAGCGGCAACAAGTATTGCTCGGTCCAAGGGCGATCTACACGGAAAAATGCGATCAGTCGCGATCCCAGCAGTACACGACCGTGGCGGAACCGGTCCACACGCATATCGCACAAGTTGGTGAAGACGGGGCCGATATCGGCTGGAAGTAGATCATTGTCGTTGGGGTTCCGTTTGAACCACAGATTGATTAGGGCTTGCGTGACATGCCCGACGGGGTGGTTGATCGCGGAACCGACAGGGTCATAGGTTTCGACGCCATTTCGGATGATGCGAGAACCTGCGTCTGCTTCCAGCGGTAACTCCAGCACACGGCGGCACAGATCAAGCAGAATGTCCTCGTGGCGGCTGCTCGACTTGGATGCGGCCTCTATCCACCAAGTGACAGCATGTGCAGTCTCCTGAAGTACGGTATCGGGCATGGTCCGCACCAGCGGTGCGGCGTACTGCCAGGAGCGCAAAACCGCGCCTTCTTCAGCCCAGGCCTGCAGTGCCTCGCGCCAGCGGCCGGCCGGCCATACGCCATCCTGTGCCAGATCGCTTAGCGCGAGCAGGCTGTGAAAGAAGCGGGTGCTGCAAACGTCGCGCCATGTATCTTCGTAAAACGGCCGCTGTTCGGATACCGGCTTTCTCAGCCATTGAACAATATCACACCGCTTTCGAGGTGCAATATCGACATCACGACTGTCCTCATAGTCCGGATCACCGGTACCACTCATCCAGTACGAGAACTCGTCACGCTCGTTGGCTGCCAGCCGCCATTGTGGATTATCATTGGACAGGTCTGCCAGGCGAGCCGCTGCGGTCGCCCCCAACGCGAGGCCCGATACGTTCAGTTTGGCCAGATGCAACCAAACGGAGCGAGCCACTATTTCTTGCCACCGATCCGGCTCCAAATCATCCCGATACATTTCGCGTGGCGGGCCTGCAAGGAGGGCCGCCTCCAAACGTTCCTGAACGCTTCCCGCCAACTGCCGCCCCTGCAGAACGAACAATCTAAACACCTCCCGTCCGGTGTCCGTGGACCACAGCCACCACGTGCCGTCGGCCAATAGCCAATCTACCCAATGCTCAGGCGGGATGCAGTCATCCTGGCTGGCGGCAAACAGGGCCAAGCGTTTGAAGGAAGGATACGATAACTCGAACCAGGCATGCGCAATTCGCGTCGCGCGCGCACCGTCGTTTCCACGAACTGCGATCCACGCATCTCGCAGCAATTCGATCAGACTCACCCAGTCGTGGAAACCCCGGTTTTGCCAGTGTGGTGTGATGGAGGGAAGATGCCAGTGAGAGCGGTCGCTGCGGTCATCGGCCTCACCCAGCTCGCGCGAGAGGTCCAACGCATCCCGCAGCAGTTGCTGTAAGTCCTCAAGCAGCAATGGCAAGGCAGTCACCCAGTGCTCGTCGGCGAGGTCACGCAGAGTCGAATGCACATGATCAACGGCCAGCACGAGTTCCAAGTCCACTAAATGCCTGATCCGCGTGGGTTCGTCAGTACTCGTGTCGCCCTCGGTCCAGCGAAACGGCTTCTTCAAGGCTACCATAGGCGCGAGCAGTTCGCGCAACTCCAGGCGCAGTGTGGTGGTCAGCCCCTCTCGCTTGAGACGTCCCTGCCAGCGATACAGATCGGGATCGTGCCACGGTGATTTCACTCGACCGCTCAGCAGAAGGCGCCATAAGGTGCGCATCAAGGGGCTAGGAACGGACATGGGGGCGTGCAAGCGAATTTCATTCAACTCGGATGTTTTGCCGTCACGCTCCAGTGAAGCAAAGCGATCTAGTTCGTGTTCGATCAGCCAAGTCCAGCGGTCGTGCAACTGCCCACCTCGCTCAGCAACCCATATGAGCAGTCTCGCGTCATTCAGATGACGCACCAGCCAGCGGGCCAAGTGGAACATAACGTCATCCCACTGGCTGCCGGTGACGCCTCCTGAGGCCAGCAGCATAGGTTGGGCGTGGTCATACGGTGCGGGCCGACGAATCAGGCTGAAGCGCAGTTTCGCATCGCTCTCTTCGCGCGGCGGCACATCAAATCGCGCCAGGTCGCCGTGCCCAAAACGCTCATCCGCCAAAGATTCCAGTAGCCAATCCAGTGATGGGACCGGGTTGAAATCAGCAAATCGTTTGGCCGGCAGTCCAGATTTATCCGACAAGGCCCACAGCATCCGGCCGACGAAGTTGTCTGACTGCGCGCTGTCTTGTGGCCGGGCTAGGGCATGTTTGACGATGATTGCTTCCTTGCCCTGCACTCCATCTCGGTAAGTGTCTGCCCAAGCGTGCAGAGTCTGGTGCAACGCTAAATGACCGTCGCTACCTGCATGTACGTTATAGAGGATGGGCGTGACGCCCTTGGCTTCCCAATCGATTGTCTTCCTAGACTCCTGCCCTGACTCACAATCACCCAGCGCCCAAGCCTGAGGCGTGACTTCGCCCAGCATCCGGTCTGCTGCTAGTGCATCCATCATATAGCGCAGTACCGGGTCGTTGATGCTGTAGCCTACAAAGCAGACCACGTAGTTGCGAAACAGCTCACTCACAAAGCGTGCCGCCCAGCGTTCGGTGAGGTAGGCCAAACCGAAATCACCACTGGTAACAACTAGGCGGTTCAGGTCCGTGTCGTCCACCTTCTCGGATAATAGACCGTGCAGATAGACCAGCCCGTTCCAGCGACTGTTTTTTGGGATCGGCAACATCGGTGCTGCGTAGGTTTGAAAAATTTGGCCCGTGCGTTTGCCCGCAACGTGAAATACGCGGTCGAAGTTGGTGGTGACCAGACGAAGCGCCCCCTCGCGGCTGCGAGCCAGGCGCAACAGCGCCGCCTGTGTATCGATGGCCCCCTTGCGGCGGAGTTTAGGCTTCAATGCCTGCACCAATGCACGACGGACGGCCAACCGCTGTCCAGGTAGACGCCGCTCCAGCAGATCTAGTGTGGCATCGAACTGCCCGCGCTCGAACGCCGCGTGCTCGACATCTGAGAGCGCCGTGCCGCTCAGCCGGTAGATATCTTCCACCAGACCTTTGAAACTTGGCAGACCGGCGGGATAAGAAACGCCAGCGCCACAGAAAAACACCACACGGCCTTCCTCGTGCGCTTGCAAGAGTGTATCGGGGATATCGGGACCGTGGGGGACGAACTGCACTCAATGCCTTTCAGTAAAAAACTGCCCAAGCGTCGCGAACAGCGGTGCGACATTGACAAATGTATTAGTGAACAGCAGCACACATTGATTCATTGATAGGTGGAAGACGTTGAAAAATTATCGAAATTTTATCAGTTTGATAGCTATTACGGCAATGTTCGGCAAGAAAATTCTTGACGTCCAGGAAACCACCGTTTTTTGAACACTTTCAAGCTCAGCTAGCGGTCAAACAGAGAAGACGGAGCTGACCTATGGCAGCGAAACCACATAGGAATTTCGGAATGTGATTTCGCCTCTAGCCCTATGTGTCAGACTACCTGTCCGGTATCCTCCTGATCAATTTTATCGCTGTAGCGGCGTGTTGATTGGTCGAGTCGGAACTGAGTTCGGCGCAGTGGCGCAGATTTGAATGCCAGCTGGTTGTTGCCTCGGAAGTGACTATCAACGAGAGACAACAATGACGACAAAATACCCTGAAGCATTTATTGAGCAAGCCTTGGTGAAGGTATTTTCACGCGGCAGCAAATCGGTCAATGCGGTGGCCGAGGAGCTGAACGTGAATCACCATACGTTAAAATATTGGATGAAAAATAAATCAATCAACGCCAGTGCCGTCGCTGGCGCAGTAGAGAAACGGCCACAGGATTGGACAGCTGCCGAGCAGCTTGCGGCACTGCAGGAAACTCATGGGCTATCGATGGAAGCGAAGCAGGCCTAGTGCCGCGAAAAAGGCATCTTCTCGCACCATTTAACGAGCTGGCAGGCCGCCTTTTGCGCGCCAAGCAAAGACGCTGTTTCCGGCACCGCCGAGTTGCGAGTACTCAAACAGGAAAACGAGGACAAATGACCTCGATCCTGCAGCGCGACAATGTGATGACGATGATCGCCGAAGCAGGAGCGTGCGTGCGAGGTCATTTCGTTAAGCGGACGCACCTTGCAGCGCTGGAAGAACGACGCGATCAAGGGCATTGGCGATGGCCGTCCAGAGCGGGTGCAGACGCCGAAAAACCGTCTCAGCGATCAGGAACGAGAACAGGTTCTGACGGTCGCCAACTCGGTCGAATTTGGTCATCTTCCACCGGGCCAGATCGTGCCGCGCCTGGCCGACCAGGGCGTGTATATCGCATCCGAATCGACGTTCCACCGCTTCTTGAAGGCGACAGGTCAACTCAAGCACCGTAGTGCCATGCAGCCGGCCAAGGCACGCAGCAAACCGCGAGCCTTGAGGGCGACTGCGTCCGGCCAGTTGTTCAGCTGGGATATCACCTATTTGCCTACAGACGTCAAAGGCATTTACTTTTACCTGTACCTGTTCATGGACATTTACAGCCGTAAAATCGTTGGCTGGCAGATCTACAACGCTGAAAGCTCGGACCTGGCGAGCGAAGTGATGCGCGACATCTGTGCCCGTGAGCGAATCGCCCCTGACCAGGTGGTGCTGCACTCAGATAATGGTAGCTCTATGAAAGGTGCAAGCATGCTGGCCACGTTACAGGAGCTTGGCGTGGCGCCATCGTTCAGCCGACCGGCCGTCAGCAATGACAGCCCGTACTCCGAAGCGCTGTTCAAGACGTTGAAGTATCGACCAGCGTATCCGCGACGCCCGTCTGCAACCTTACTGGCAGCACGCCAATGGGTCGGTTCCTTTGTGCACTGGTATAACGAAGAACACCGCCACAGCGCCATCGGCTTCGTGACGCCAATGCAGCGCCACGCCGGCCTTGATACGGCCCTTCTGGCCGCGCGCAACGACGTGTATGAGGCTGCGAAACGCAATCGCCCTGAGCGCTGGAGCGGTCCGACGCGCAATTGGAAACCGGTCGCCGTCGTGCATTTAAATCCGGACAAAACCACTGACAACCTTGAAGGAAAAACGCAATTACGAAAAGCTGCATGAATGGCCTAATCGGCAACAACTAGCTTGCAAGATTCCGACCCCGCCGACAAAATGCCTAGCAGCTCACGGTCGCGATGCTCCCCCCGGTTCGGAGATTGACCCCAATCCAGCATCGGTAGCCGTTTCCATCCCCCTTCGGGCTGAAGGTGCACTGCACGCCGCCCTTGCGGCGATCACGGTCGCCCTTCTCCTGACTACATGTCGGGTGGCGATCAGGGCCAATCGAATCAAAAATCTCTCTCGCAGGCTGGCCTTCAATAGCGATAGCCAGCTTGCGGTCTTTCGCCGTTGGCGCTTCACGCTCTGCCAGTTGCTGTCCGGCGAAAATGGTGAAGCTCGCACGAAGTGGTTTCCAGGCAGCCGACGGCTCTGCGGCATACGCCCACGATAGCAGTGCTGTTGCGCCGAAGGCCAGCCATGTCGATATTCGCATCTCAACCTCGAAGTAGTACATGGAAATGGTCGTCGTGTTTGACCATCTTGCTGACGCCCGGAACGAGAGGGTCGTTGAAATAGACCAGGACGACCGGGGCAAAGATACGGAATAGCCCAATTAGTATGGCAGTTGCGTCCTTGTCATAGTGCTTAGTGTCCGTCCAGCGTACCCCCGCCTCACGCCCATCTTTACGTAAAGGGCGCACGTCCACCTCCAGCCCGTTCTTATGTGTTTGGTGGTCCGGTGTCGCTATGCCACCTGCCAAACTGATATCTCCGACGCCAAACCGGCGATCATCGATGGCCTGCCATTCTCTTTCCACCCGTAGAATCGCGGTCATCATCGAAGGATGCGCATACTGATACTCTCCGCCACTTGGCCTACCATTCAGCAAGCCGTAGACGTAGTAGCCAGCATCCTGCGGGGCTTGGGGAAGCATGAAGTATTTGCGTGAATCCTTGGGTTGGAGCTGAAGAATTTTTGATTCCATCACGCCACCCTGTTGGTTGAGAGATCCCAGCCGCCGGCCGTGTTGCCGCCGGTACCACCAGCGATTTTCTGCTGAGTGTAGCGCCACTTCACCTTCGAGAATTTCAGGCCGATAGAATCGTGCAGAATGCTACCCTCGGTCACCACTTGATCCATGTTACCGATCAGCACATTCTCCAACTCGACTTCGTAATACCTCACCGGCGTGCCTTGACCGTCGGCACGCATGAACTCAAGCTTGGCTTTCGGGATCGTCCGCCCCATCGAGCAAGTCTGCATCAAGATCGGCGAGGCCAGATCCGCGAGCTTGCTGATCGAAAGCGTTCGGTGTTGGCACCTTTCGGCCGTGTGACCGCCACCCGTTGATGCCGTGGCGCTTTTGGGTTGCGCCACTCCCCAATGGGCCGACGTTATCTCGATCCAACCCTGATGCGCCGAGTCTGCCGACTCGCCTTTGATACCATCAATTTGCAGGTACACATCGATTGCCATAATGCCTCCCGAATGTAATTTGGGGAATACCAAAGACATTGTTGGTCAGGCTTCACCTGGTCGAATTGGGACGTGTCAAGCACTGTGCAATAAACGAGTATTTTCAAGACACCACGCCATCCGCAAACCAATAGCATGGTCGAGCGCTTCAATGACCGCATCAGCGAGATCGTCAACCAGACCCTTTTCGGCTCTAGGGCCGAGCTCGAGTCGACGCTACGAAGCTATCTGAAAATCTACAACCACAACATCCCCCAACGCGCCTTGGATAATGAAACACCGATTCAGGCGATGAAAAAATGGCAGCAAAAGAAGCCGGATTTATTCGTTAAACGCGTCTATAACCAGGCAGGTCTTGACATCTATTGCCTCAGATTCAGTATATGTCTCAGGGGAATATACTTGGGGGTATTTTCCGCAAGTGGGCACATGGCCGTTATTTTTCCAACAACTCTCGTTGCCTTGTGGCTTGAAATCTAGATGGGTACAACTTTGCCGTACAACAGGACGTAAAGAAAAGCCGCAACATTTTTCCATGCTGCGGCTTTGTTGTCTGGTGGGCCTCCCGTGAGTCGAACACGGCACCAACGGATTATGAGTCCGCTGCTCTAACCAAGCATGAGCTAGAGGCCCGGGAACTGCTGCGCGGCGCTGCGGTTGATGCCCGCCTCGCGCGGCCGTTTTAGAAACGGACACGCGAGGATAGGGGTATCAGGGGCGTACGTCAAGCCCTATTGGCGACTAGTTGCCTTCCAAGAAGCTTTTCAGCTTGTCGGAGCGCGATGGGTGGCGCAACTTGCGCAGCGCCTTGGCTTCGATCTGGCGGATGCGCTCGCGCGTCACGTCAAATTGCTTGCCCACTTCTTCCAGGGTGTGGTCGGTGGACATCTCGATGCCGAAACGCATGCGCAGCACTTTCGCTTCGCGTGGCGTGAGGGAATCGAGCACGTCCTTGACCACGCCGCGCATGGATGCGTGCAGGGCTGCGTCGGCTGGCGCCAGGGTGTTGTTGTCCTCGATGAAGTCGCCCAGGTGGGAATCGTCGTCGTCGCCGATCGGCGTTTCCATCGAGATCGGCTCCTTGGCGATTTTCATGATCTTGCGGATCTTCTCCTCGGGCATCTCCATCTTGACCGCCAGGGTGGCCGGATCGGGTTCTGCGCCTGTTTCCTGCAAGATTTGGCGCGAAATGCGGTTCATCTTGTTGATCGTCTCGATCATGTGCACGGGAATACGGATCGTGCGGGCCTGGTCGGCGATCGAGCGCGTGATGGCCTGGCGTATCCACCAGGTTGCATAAGTCGAGAACTTGTAGCCGCGGCGGTACTCAAACTTATCGACGGCCTTCATCAGGCCGATATTGCCTTCCTGGATCAGGTCGAGGAATTGCAGGCCACGGTTCGTGTATTTCTTGGCGATCGAAATGACCAGGCGCAAGTTGGCCTCCGTCATTTCGCGCTTGGCCTTGCGCGCCTTCATTTCACCGGCCGCCATCTGGCGGTTGATGTTGCGCAAGTCCGGCAGCGGCAAGACGACGCGCGCCTGCAGGTCGATCAGGCGCTGCTGCAGTTCCTTGACGGTAGGAATGTTGCGGCCCAGGATGGCGCTATAGGCGTGTCCTGCGTTGACTTCGCCATCGACCCAGTCGAGGTTGGTTTCATTGCCCGGGAAGACCTTGATGAAGTGTGCGCGCGGCATGCCGCAGCGGTTCACGGCCACGTCGAGAATCTGCTTCTCGATATGGCGCACCTCGTCGACCTGGCCGCGCAGGGTATCGCACAACTTTTCTACTACTTTGGCCGTGAAGCGGATGCCGAGCAATTCTTGCGAAATGGCTTGCTGCGCCTTGGCGTAGGGCTTGGAGTTGTAGCCTTCTTTTTCAAAGGCGCGGCGCATCTTGTCGAACTGCTGCGAAATGACGGCAAATTTTTCCAGCGCCGTGCGTTTCAGGGTTTCCAGCTGTTCGGCCGAGAAGCCGGCCGCGCCGGAAACGCTGGCTTCTTCCTCTTCGCCAACTTCCTCTTCTTCCGCTTCGCCTTCTTCCTCGTCATCTTCAACGACAGCGGCCACGACAGGAGCGGCGGCGACCGGTTCGTTTTCATCGACTAAGCCGTCAACGATTTCGTCGATCTTGATTTCTTCGTTGGCGATGCGGTCGGCGGCGGCGATGATTTCGGCGATCGTCACTGGGCAGGCGGAAATGGCCTGGATCATGTCTTTCAAGCCATCTTCGATGCGCTTGGCAATCTCGATCTCGCCTTCGCGCGTCAGCAGCTCGACCGAGCCCATCTCACGCATATACATGCGCACGGGGTCGGTGGTGCGGCCAAAGTCGGAGTCGACGGTCGACAGTGCGGCCTCGGCCGCCGCTTCCGCTTCGTCATCGCTGGTGACAACGGCAACGTTATCGGACAGCAACAGCGTTTCCGCATCGGGCGCGTGTTCGTAGACGGCGATACCCATGTCATTGAAGGTACCGATGATGCCTTCGATGGCTTCCGGATCGACGATGTTTTCGGGCAAGTGATCGTTGATTTCCGCATACGTGAGGAAACCGCGTTCCTTGCCGAACTTGATCAAAGTCTTGAGTTTCTGACGCCGGCGTTCGAGCTCTTCCTCGCTCGCTTCCGTGTCGGACGAGAAGGCGTCCTTCAGCAGCGCGCGCTCTTTTGCCTTGCGGTCCTTGGCCTTGGCCTTGTCGACGGCCTTCAGCTCGGCCCGCTCGACGGCGTTCAGGGCGGCGACTTCATCATTTTCTGGCTGGAATTCTTTTGGCTTGCGGCCGCGGCGGCCTGGTACTTTCACCGACGGCAAGACATAACCGGACGTATCGATGGCCGCCAGGGTGGCGGCGTCGGTGGTCTGGCTGACCACGGGCGCGCTGGTCACGCGCGTTTCGGGCCGGTCGAGCGCCTTTTCGGCTTTCGTGGTAACTTTACTGGGCTTTGCAGCCGCTTTGGATTCGGGTTTCTTGATTGGCACAGGCGCTTTCGATTACACAACGACTTGCTTTACGGTGGATTAGGATAAAGTTTGCTGCCAGTTCCCCCTCTGCCGGCGGGAACCACCATCTTCGAACCTGCCGACAACGCAAGTTCGACACTGTTACGTTACTTACACCTCATCGGCCACGATCCGCGGGAAGCGCAGCAATTCCTGTCCACCGGCTGTTGCCAGCCGCCTCGGCAAAAATTGCTGCATCGACCGCGTTGGGAGCGAGAGCCTGGCGCGGCTTGCCAGCGTCTGCGAGCCTTGCCCGCAACGCCGAAAACGCCATTTGGCTCTGGCTGCCGACACGATCCACCGCGCCGATCAAGAGCCTAACTTACTGAAAACAAACACTATTTACGAAATAGAACTAGCTTGCCAAAGCACACAATACTTAGCATTTAATTATAGCACGCGAAAAATGTTTTTCCAGTGCGCGCCATACCCCTAGAGCAAGATTAGCGATTCACCAACTCAGCATCGCGCTCACGCTCCAGCTCGCCTTGCTCTTGCGTGATTTCGCGGTAGCGTACACCAATTTTCTCCGATGGCAAACCCGACGCAAACAATTGCTGCAATTCCGCCTTCAAGGCATTCAATTTGATCTCGCGGATGGTGCTTACCAGCCACGACAACTCGCTGTCGTAATCGGATTCCGTGCCGGCCGCGATCTCGCCGATGATCTCGTCGTATTCGCTGCCCAGCTCCTTCAACTGCTGCGCCAAGGCGGCAAAACTGCCATGCTCGCCCAGCGCCTGGCCCACGGCTACCAGCTGCCCCAGGCTGTGGGCTGCGTCCGGCCCCAGGTGCTGGAAGGCCGTCAGCGCGGCTTCGTCTATGCGCATGGTCAGCGGTGGATGCGCCACCAGCATGCGCATGATCTTCAATTCCAGCCCGACAGGAACAGGGCGACCCGATTTGGGCGGCGCGCGGCGCGCCACGGCGACGGGCTTGGCCAGCTCGAACAAGGCTTCGATCTCGGCCGGCGTGGACTGCGTCAGCTGCGCCAGGCCACGCACGATCTGCAGGCGCAGGGATGACGGCGCCATCAGCTGCAGCAGCGGCTTGGCGTCAAACTGCACGCGGGCGCGCCCTTCCGGCTCGGACAAATCATGCTCGCCCGACACTTCTTTC
Source organism: Janthinobacterium paucivorans (assembly GCF_051380805.1). NCBI lineage: Bacteria > Pseudomonadati > Pseudomonadota > Betaproteobacteria > Burkholderiales > Oxalobacteraceae > Janthinobacterium > Janthinobacterium paucivorans. The sequence goes on along the minus strand of NZ_JBNYXR010000019.1, from coordinate 83,447 downwards.
AGCAAAAACTGCGACAGCGGCATGGCTTCATACACTTGCTGCTCAAAACCTTCGGCACCGAATTCGCGGATATAGCTGTCCGGATCGTGTTCCGATGGCAAGAACAGGAATTTGATGGTTTTATTATCCGACACGTGGGCCAGGCTCGCTTCGAGCGCACGGCGCGCGGCGCGGCGGCCAGCCTTGTCGCCGTCGAAGCTGAAAATCACGCTATCGGTCTGGCGCAGCAGTTTTTGTACGTGCGTGGGCGTGCACGCGGTGCCCAGCGTGGCCACCGCTTGCGGGAATCCCATCTGCGCCAGCGCCACCACGTCCATATAACCCTCGGTCACCAGCACATAGCCGGCGTCGCGGATCGCCTGGCGCGCCTCGAACAGCCCATATAGTTCGAAGCCCTTGGAAAACAAGGGGGTTTCAGGCGAATTGAGGTATTTCGGTTCGCCATGGTCGAGCACGCGGCCGCCAAAGGCGATGACCTGGCCCTTGGTATTGCGAATCGGAAACATGATGCGTTCGCGGAAACGGTCATAGCGCTTGCGGTTGTTGCCATCCTCGTCGACCTTGTCGATCACCAGGCCGGCCTCGACCAGGGCCACGACGTCGTAATCGGGGAAGACGGAACGTAGGTTGTCCCAGCCACCGGGTGCAAAACCCATGCCGAAGCGAGCGGCCACTTCGCCCGTCAAGCCCCGGTTCTTCAGGTAAGCGATGGCTTCCGGGGCGTGGCGCAATTGCCCCCGGTAATAATCGCAAGCCTGCGTCATGGCGTCGGACAGGGCCATGCTTTGCGCCTGGATTTGCGCGCGCTGGGCGGGCGGGATCTTGTCATCCGCTTCCGGTACGACCATGCCCACGTTCTGCGCCAGGTCCTTGACGGCATCGACAAAGCCCATGCCCGAGTACTCGATCAGGAAGCCGATCGAGGTGCCATGCGCGCCACAGCCGAAGCAGTGATAGAACTGCTTGGTGGGGCTGACGGTAAAGCTGGGCGATTTTTCACTGTGGAACGGGCACAAGCCCATGAAATTGGCGCCACCTTTTTTCAGTTGCACATAGCGGCCCACGACATCGACGATATCGACGCGGTTGAGCAAATCGGAAATGAAGGATTGAGGTATCACTGGCTAGGGCGGGTCTTGTTATAGGTCAGACTATACTACCGCACGCGGCCTGAAGTTGAGCCAGGTCAACGTGTGGGCGATTTGAGCGGCTGCCGGCATGGGCCGGCAGCCGCGTACTACTATTGTATGTTTACGCTGCCGGCGTCAAGGCTTGCTTGACCAGCGCGGACACCACGGTCATGTCGGCGCGGCCAGCCAGCTTCGGCTTGACGATGGCCATCACTTTACCCATGTCTTGCGGACCAACGGCGCCCGAGGCGGCCACGGCGGCAGCCACTTCAGCCGCCACTTCTTCGTCCGACAGGCCGGCAGGCATGTAGCCCGCCAGATGCACCAGCTCGGCTTTTTCAATGTCGGCCAGGTCGGCGCGACCACCGGCTTCGAACTGGGTGATCGAATCCTTGCGCTGCTTGATCATCTTTTCCACGATGGCCGTCACGTGGGCATCCGTCAATTCGATGCGTTCGTCGACTTCCTTGCGCTTGATTTCCGCCAGCAACAGGCGAATCGTGCCCAGCTTGCCCGCTTCCTTGGCGCGCATGGCGTTTTTCATGTCTTCGGTAATTTGTTCTTTCAAGCTCATGGCAATCCTCGTGTTGGTAAGTGGAATTCGATGCTGGTGTGCGCGCACTAAGAGCACCTAATAAAAGTTACTGGCTACTGGCTACTACGGGTCGCGATTTGCGACCGCCTCGGCAGCCCCGTGCATTCGCGCAGCTGCGCTTCTCAGCGCAATTCACCGCGCTTCACTACGCTTCTGTTAAGCGCTCTCAGCAGGCAGCCACAAAAGCGAAAACCCGCTGCGGCGAACCGGAGCGGGCATGCGACTCATCTGAAGTATCACTTCAGGCGAATCAAAACAAAACCCGTGGCGTACAATGCGCCGAACTACCCGGGTTGGTTCTGACTGAACAGTCTTAGAATAATTTTTTCGGCAGTTGTTGGCTGCGGATGCGTTTGTAATGACGCTTTACGGCAGCTGCCAGCTTGCGCTTGCGCTCAGCCGTTGGCTTTTCGTAGAATTCGCGTGCGCGCAATTCGGTCAGCAGACCAGTTTTTTCGATGGTGCGTTTGAAGCGACGCATTGCGACTTCGAACGGCTCGTTTTCTTTAAGGCGAATAGTGGTCATGTAAAATTCAAACCGTTGAGGTGGTGTATAGGAAGAGATAGATAGTAGCAGCTTTTATTCGAAAAGGGAAGCCCCTCCCCCACTTGCATGCGGCATGCAGCGTGCGATCGCTGCCGGAATGTGGCGTAAACCACGCATGGGAGACGGCGCACCTTGCGCCAGCACCCCATGTTACAGATTAGCTTACTGCAAGGCAATACCAGCCGCCATGCCAGAAGCCCAAGCCCACTGGAAGTTGTAGCCGCCCAGCCAGCCCGTGACGTCGACCGATTCGCCGATGAAATACAGGCCCGGCACCTTGTTGGCCATCATGGTCTGCTGCGACAGCTCGCGCGTATCGATGCCGCCGCGCGTCACTTCCGCCTTGCGATAGCCTTCGGAGCCGTTCGGCACGATGGACCAGGCATTGATGGCCTGCGCCAGCTTGCGCAGCTGCGCGTCGGGCATGTCGGCGATGCGCGCGTCCGGCGCCAGGCCGTTGACGGCCAGCAGGCAATCGGCCAGGCGCTGTGGCAGCCACTGCGCGACGATATTGCCCAGCTGCTTCTTCAAGGTACCCTTGCCTTCGATCAAGGTCTGCGCCACATCCACTTCCGGCAGCAGGTTGATGACGATGGGCGCGCCGGGCAGCCAGTAACTGGAAATTTGCAAAATCGCCGGCCCCGACAAGCCGCGATGGGTGAACAACAAATCTTCGCGGAAACGCGCGCCGGTCGCCTTGCGGCCTTTCAGGCTGCCCGTCTCCACATCCACTTCCAGGGCGATGCCGGACAGTTCCGCGAACGGCGCCCAGCTTGCCGCATCGAAAGTCAGCGGCACCAGGGCCGGACGGGGCTCGACCATGCGCAAATCGAATTGCTTGGCAACGCGGTAAGCAAAATCGGTGGCGCCGATCTTCGGGATCGACAAGCCGCCCGTGGCGATGACGATGCTGGCCGTCTCGATGTCGCCGCTGTCCGTCTGCAGCACGAAGCCGCCATCGTCTTGCGGGATAATATTATCGATCTTGCATGGCATGCGCCAATGCACGCCGCCAGCGGCGCACTCGTCCTTGAGCATCTCAATGATCTGCTCGGCCGATTCATTGCAAAACAACTGGCCCTTGTGCTTTTCTTGATAGCCAATCCGGTGTTTTTTCACCAGCGCGAGGAAATCTTGCGGCGTGTAGCGCGAAAGCGCACTCTTGCAGAAATGCGGATTTTCCGAGAGGAAATTTTGTGGGGTGGTGCTAACGTTAGTGAAATTACACCGCCCACCACCGGAGATGCGGATCTTTTCGGCCAACTTGGCCGCGTGATCGATCAACACCACGCGCTTGCCTTGCTGGGCGGCAACAGCCGCACACATCATGCCGGCCGCGCCCGCGCCGATCACTGCCACATCAAATTGTTTTGCCATAGGAATTCCGCTCACCGCTGATTACAAAGACGCCATTGTAAACTGCGGCGACGCGGCTAGCGCGGCCGCGATGCAATCTGCCGCGATGCCATCAGGCATTGCTCCACCTGTTCGGCAATCGACGCCGGCACCGGCATCTCGCCGCGCAGCACGGCAGCGATCCAGGCAGCGGTGGTGGCCGCATCGCGCTCGGCGGGCAAATCCGACAAGCTCGCCACCAGCAACTGTTTTTCCACCAGCACAGTACGCTCAGCGCCATGGAACCAGTCGATCTGCTGTGCCTTGTTGGCATTGGCCACCGTCTCGCCTTCCGTGCCGCGCATCAGGAAAGCGTCGCCGCGCGCAGGATCAGAGGCGGTCAGGAAATATTCACCGAGCATTTCCAGGTATTCCGGATGCGTGTACGACACCAGGCGCAGGGCAGGCCCGGCGAAGGGCTGCATGATTTTCACCAGCGTATGCGTGCAATTGCGCACGCCCAGCACGCGCCGCAGCGACAGCATGTGTGCCAGACGCGGCGCCAGTGCATCTATCGGCAAGAAGGCCACTGCGCCGCGCGCCATGGCGGCCTCGGCTTGCGCATGGTCCAGCGAGGCCGGCACGCCCAGCGCGGCCAGCACTTCAGCCGTAGTGACGCGGCCCGGGTCGCTGGTGACGCCATGCACGAGCACGGGCGCGCCCGCGCGCGCCAACAGGAGCGCCAGCAAGGCCGTCAGATTGGCCATCTTGCGCGCGCCGTTGTAGCTGGGAATGATGATGGGCGCGAACCCGGATGCATGTTCACGTGACGGCGCAGCCACGGGCACAAAGGACGCTTCGGCTGCGTCGAGGAAACCGGCGATCTCGTCCACGGACTCGCCCTTGATGCGCATCGCCAGCAAGATGCCGCCCAGTTCCAGGTCCGACACGCGCCCCTCGAGCATGGCGCGGTACAGGGCGCGGGCGTCGTCACGCGTCATGCTGCGCGCACCGTTCTTGCCGCGTCCTATTTCCTTGATGAAACGTGCAGCGGGGAATGGCTCTCCGGCCACATCGGTATGGGGTATGGAAACAGTCGTCATGGCGCCAGCTTACACGCATTTTCCCGTGCCGACGGGCCCGCGCCGCGCTTGGACGCCTGTGCAAGGTCTTCACGCCATTTTTGCACGAGCGGCAGTGCGGCCGCAGCCAGACACGCCGCCAGGCGGCATTTCCGCTACACTAATGCCTCTTAAAGAACGCATTAGCGAAAGCCGAGCCAGAATCATGAATACGCCAGACATCGAAAATATCAACGTCACCTCCTTCGCGCCCATGCCGACGCCGGCCGAATTGCACGCCAAGCTGCCACTGTCCGAGAGCGCCTTCGACACCGTCAGCCGCGGCCGCGAAGCACTGCGTAACATCATCGACCGCAAGGACCAGCGCCTGTTCGTCGTCGTCGGCCCCTGCTCCATCCACGACCCCGCCGCCGGCCTCGATTACGCGCGCCGCCTGAAAGCGCTGCAAGAGGAAGTCAAGGATACGATGCTGCTGGTGATGCGCGTGTATTTCGAAAAACCGCGTACCACCACGGGTTGGAAGGGCTATATCAACGACCCGTACATGGACGATTCATTCAAGGTCAACGAAGGCATGGAAAAGGCGCGCCAGTTCCTGCTCGACGTGTGCGAACTGGGCCTGCCCACCGCCACCGAAGCGCTGGACCCGATCTCGCCGCAATACCTGGGCGACCTGATCGCCTGGACCGCCATCGGCGCGCGCACCACCGAATCGCAGACGCACCGCGAAATGTCGTCGGGCCTCTCGACGCCCGTCGGCTTCAAGAACGGCACCGATGGCGACATCAGCATCGCGGTAAATGCAATCCTGTCGTCGGCGCACCCGCACTCCTTCCTCGGTATTAATGCCGAAGGCAATGTGGCCATCGTGCGCACGCGCGGCAATGCATATGGCCATGTGGTCCTGCGCGGCGGTGACGGCCGCCCGAACTACGATTCAGTCTCGATCGCCATCGCCGAACAGGCACTGGCCAAGGCCAAGCTGCCGGCCAACCTGGTAGTGGACTGCTCGCACGCGAACAGCTATAAAAAGCCGGAACTGCAGCCACTGGTGATGGCTGACGTGGTCAACCAGATCTGTCAGGGCAACCGCTCGCTGGTGGGCGTGATGATCGAATCGAACATCGTTAGCGGCAACCAGAAGATCCCGCAAGACCTGTCGCAACTGACCTACGGCTGCTCCGTCACGGACGGCTGCATCGACTGGGACACCACGGCGACCATGCTGCGCGACGCGCATGCGCATTTGCTCAATCGCCCGAAGTAAACAGCTGGCGTCAGACCCCCTCTTGCGTTGGCGCTGAACCTGGCGTTACCGGCATTGAGGGTCTGACCCCAAACACCTATGCCATCTGCACATGCGGCAGCACGGCGAACGCTCCCGCCAACGCCTGTTCGGCCTTGCTGGCCGGGATATTGAGTGCATTGACATCCAGATAGATGCGCCCGTCCATGATGCGCACTGCGTACAGGCGCGCCAAGCCCTGCACAGGGGCCACCAGGCGGCCCGATTCGAGCTCGATGATCCAGCTATTGTTGGGCCCCACCAGGGTTTTCTCCATCAGCACCCCGTGCGCCAGCGGGCCTCCCAGGCAGGGCAGCGTGTCGAGCAGCGCGTACACCGTGTCATCGAAGGCGCGCAACAGCGCCACAGCGGGCAAGTCCTGCCACGCCAGGCCGCGCTGCACCATGCGCGCGCGCGCCAGCGGCATGTCCTTCAGGCGGCATATCATTTTCCATTGTTCTGGCATCGCGAACTCCCGTGAAAAAGGCACACGCTAGCCTAAGCAAGAGCGGTGCCAGCTCCAGCACCGGCAGATAATGGGAAAAACAGGGAGTAAAACGGTACGGCTGCGCACTGCGCAAGTGCACACTGCCGCCGAAATGGTGCGCCTGCCACACGGTGGATTGCCCGGCTTTCCTTTACAATGGCGGATTACTCCTCCCTACTTAGCACCTTCATGATTGTTCTTGGCGTCGAATCCTCCTGTGACGAAACCGGCCTGGCCTTGTACGACACGCAACGCGGCCTGCTGTCGCACGCCCTCTATTCGCAAGTGGCCATGCACGAGCAATATGGCGGCGTGGTACCGGAACTGGCGTCGCGCGACCATATCCGCCGCGCCATCCCGCTGCTCGATGAAACCCTGGCCAAGGCCGGCATCAGCCTGGTCGAAATCGACGCCATCGCCTACACGCAAGGTCCGGGCCTCGCCGGTGCGCTGCTGGTCGGTTCTTCCGTCGCCTGCAGCCTGGGCCTGGCCATCAACAAGCCGGTACTGGGCATCCACCATCTGGAAGGTCATCTGCTGTCGCCGCTGCTGGCGTCCGAGCCGCCCGAGTTTCCCTTCATTGCGCTGCTGGTGTCGGGTGGTCATACGCAGCTGATGCGCGTCGATGGCGTGGGCCAGTACACGATGTTGGGCGAAACGCTCGATGATGCGGCCGGCGAAGCGTTCGACAAGTCGGCCAAGCTGCTGGGCCTCGGTTATCCGGGCGGCCCCGCCATTTCGCGCCTGGCCGAATTGGGCGACCCGCTGGCGTATAAACTGCCACGCCCGATGCTGCATTCGAAAGACTTCAATTTCAGTTTTTCGGGCTTGAAGACGGCCGTACTGACGGTGGTGAAAAACCATGAAGAAAAAATCATCGCCAATATCTGCGAGCAGGACAAGGCGAATATCGCGCGCGGCTTCGTTGACGCCATCGTCGACGTGCTGACGGCCAAATGCATGGCGGCCCTCAAGCACACGGGCTTGAAACGCCTGGTGATCGCCGGCGGCGTGGGCGCCAACGCGCAGCTGCGCGCCTCGCTCAACGCGGCCGCCGCCAAGAAGCGTTTCAAGGTGTATTACCCGGAGCTGGAATTCTGTACCGATAACGGCGCCATGATCGCCTTTGCCGGCGCCATGCGCCTGCAAATCAACCCGCAGGCCGCCAAGTACGATTATTCCTTCAATGTGCGCCCGCGCTGGCCACTGGACGACATCCGCGAGATCTGATCGGCGCTTCACTCCCGCAAGAAATTGCGCGTGCCCGCCAGGGCCGCGCCCTCCACCAGCGTTTCATCCTTCTAGTCGACGCCCGCCAACTGCCGGTTGAACGCCTGCGCCAGCAAGTCCTGCAGCCAGTCCTGCAGCCAGGCGAAGGCATCGGCATGGCTGGCGCGGGGCATGGATTGAACGCGAATTCACCACCCATGCTTCCACTCTACGCCGCACTACAGGCTGCGCAGTGCGCCTTCGAGCTGCGGATAGCGAAAGACAAAGCCGTCGCCCAGCATGCGCTGCGGCGCCACGCGCTGGCCTTCCACCAGCAGGTCGGCTTGTTCACCCAGCAGGGCACGCATGAGCAATGCGGGCGTCGGCATGATGCTCGGGCGATGCAGCACCGCGCCCGCCACCTGGGCGAAGCGGCGCTGCTCGATGGCCTCTGGCGCGCAGAAGTTATACGCGCCGCTCACCGCGCCCTGTTCGCTGCGGCGCGCCAGGTGGGCGATGCCGCGGATGACATCGCGCACATGCACCCATGACATCCATTGCTTGCCGCTGCCGAGCGGGCCGCCCGCGCCGAAGCGTATCGGCAGCAGCATTTGCGGCAGCGAACCCTGGTGGCCGAAGACCAGGCCCAAGCGCATGCAGCCGACCTGCACGCCATATTGCTGCGCCTGGCGCGCAGCCGCTTCCCATTCCTGACACAGCTGCGACATGAAAATAGCTTGCGGTGCGCTGTCTTCATGAAGCTCGGTCGCGTCACCCTGCGGCTGCACGCCGTAGTAGCCGATGGCCGACGCCGACAGCAGCACGCGCGGCTTGTGCTGGGCGCGGGCGATCCACGCCACCAGGTCCTGCGTCAGCGCCACGCGGCTGCGGCGCAGGTCCGCCTTGCGCGCGTCTGTCCAGCGCAGCCCGACGATGCGGGCGCCGGCCAGATTGACCACCATGTCGATGTGCTGTGTGGCGGGCAACTCGTCGAACGCGGTGATGCAGCGCACCTGACCGTCGAACCGCCACGCGGCCTGCTTAGGCTGGCGCGTCAGCACCGTCACCGCGTGGCCGTCGGCCAGCAAGGCGGCCACCAGTTGCTGGCCAATGAAACCGGTGGCGCCCGTCACCAGCACGGACTGCGGCGCGGTGGCAAAGCTCAGCTGCTCTTTTTGCTCTGCCGTTTCCTGCACTGTGCGCCGCCCCAGCTGCCACACGGCATACGCGTCGCGCAGGCCGGACAAGCCCACACCCACGCCACATAGCGCGAGGAAGACGCTAAGCCAGCCATACGGCTGCCACACGAGGGCCGTCGGCAGGCTCGCCCATAGGCTGCTATTTAGGACCAACAGGACGATGAAGGCGCCCGCGTTAATCGCCAGCAGCGTGTGCGTGACGCGCTCCGTGGCGGGCAAGAGGCGGCTTTTATCTTCCACCACAAAATCCCACAGGGTCAGCACGATTTCTACGCCAAAGACGATCACCAGCACCCAAGCCCAGGCGCCATGCCATTCCCAGGCGGCCAGCCCCAGGAACAGCAGGCTGTAGATCAGGGCGCGCGTGGCATGGATGCTCAATTCCCGGCGCGCCGAAGTCTTTTGCGGCAGCGCCTCCGTGATTTCATGGTGGTAGATGGTGTCAAAGGCGCCAAGGCAGCCTTGCGCCGCCATCAGTTGCAGGGCCAGCAGATGCGTATTCATGGTATCTCCTTGTGATGGGCGGGCGCCGCGCTTTCGCGAAAAACGCCGACCTGGGTAAACGTCGTGCCGAACAGGGCGTGGCGAATCTCGATGCGGATATTGAACTGCTGTGGCGTATCGTTACGGTGCGACAGATAAGTCTTGCCGGGCGTGAGCACGCCGGGCAGCGGCAGGCGCCAGCCGAAAATTTCCCAAAAATAGCCATCGCTGGTGAAATGCAAATTGCCATCCTCGACGTGGAGCACGAGTTTCATGCCCAGGCCCATGCCCACGTATTCGAGCACTTCGCCGCGCTCGCTTTCAGCCATGTAGGAGGTAAAGCGGATCGGCGCGCGACCATGCAGGTGGTAGGTGCGCTGCTTGAAGATGAACGGACAAGCGGTGTGCGAATAGACTTCGATATCGACAGGGAAGTCATGATCGTCATACGGAATCAGGGTGCCGTCGATAAAGGGGCGCGTGAGCCAGCCCAGCACCTTGCCCAGGCGCGAGCTGGTCAGTTCACTGAGTTCGCCCCGATAATACAGGGGCTGGCCTGGGACGAGATTTTTCTCGAAGCGGCGGCGGATATCCGGATGCAGGGCCTGCCACTGCGTCCCCATCACTTTTTTGAACAGCTCTCCCTCGGATGGAGCGTTCATGCGTTCCCCGGCTTATTTGGCTTGCCTGGCTTGTCTTCCGGACTGAGGAACTTGGCCACCTTGCCGCCCATGGACAGCATGTGCTGCAAGGTCGCCGGTGGCAGGTTTTTATAGTCGCTGTAAGTACTGCTGAGCATTTCCAGGAAGGCCAGCACTTCGCCCATGCGCGCCAACGTCTCTGGCGCTATCGCCGCATCCTGTTCGCCCTCGATCGCGCATTCGCGCAGCACCGTCAGGGTGGGATCGATCTCGCGCCGCTTGCGCTCTTCCATGATGACGCGGAAGATTGCCCACACATCCTGCAAGGCGACAAAATGGTCGCGCCGGTCTTTCAATACGTGCGTGATGCGCACCAAGCCCCAGCTTTGCAATTCTTTCAAGCTATTGCTCACGTTCGAGCGGGCCACGTTCAGGCTGGCCGCGATATCTTCCGCCGTCAGCGCTTCGTTGGCCAGGAACAGCAGCGCGTGAATTTGCGCTACCGTGCGATTGACGCCCCAGCGGGTGCCCATTTCGCCCCAGTGGAGAATATACTTCTGCGTGGTTGGACTCAGTTCCATGGCTTTCCTTTATTTCTGTCACTACAGAAATGTAAGACGAAACAGAAACCGAGTCAAGCACGATTCATCATAACTTGGCGGGCCGCTGGCCCATGGCGCGCAGGAATTGCTGCTGCGAAGCGTGCAGCTGGGCATAACTGAGTTCGCGGTAGACCAAGCCATGGCGCGGCGCCAGCTCGGCGATGATGCGCGCCAGCGCCGGGTAGTGGCGGTGGTTCCAGGTGGGAAACAGGTGGTGCGTCAGGTGCAGATTCAGGCCGCCCAGCCAGTAGCCCAGCCAGCGCAGGCGGCGCGGTTGCGGCGTCCAGTCGCAGGCTGTGTAAAACGTATGCTGGTACCAGTCGTGCGGCAGGGTGCCGTCCGCGCCCGGCTGGAAGAATGCCACTTCGGCCCAGTGCGTGCCCAGTATCAGCGCCACCAGAGCGCACGAGGCGATCATCTGGCCGACGAAATACGCGCCCAGCACCACGCCCCAACCCATGCCGTGCTGCTGCAGCACCCACATGGGCAGCGCCAGCACCAGCGCCACGTGACCGAGCTTCCAGCCCAGGAAAGAGCGCCAGCCGCGCCAGCCCTGCAAGCGGCTGTGCGCCGCCACGGGCGTCTTGCCGAAGCGGTCCAGCCAGTCGCCATACCAGTTCAAATAAGGCAGCGACAGGGCCGCCACCACGGGCCAGTACAGGTATTGATAGCGGTACTGCGGCGACCAGCGTTGGTAAGGCGTCTGGCGTAGGAAGGGGTTAGGCTGCGTGTCGAGGTCATAGCCTTCCACGTTGGCATAAGTATGATGAAAGTGCACGTGGCGGATGGTCCAGAAATCCGTGTCCACGCCCACAGGCAAGCCCACCAGGCGGATCAGGATGCGGTTCAGGCGTCCCTGGCGAAAGACGGCGCTGTGGGCCGCGTCGTGCAGGGTATTCATGGCCAGCGCCATGGCCGTGACCAGGCAGGCGACATAGCTGCAGACAAAGCCCATGATGCTGTCAGCGCGCAGCGCCAGTACATACAACGATATCGTCAGCACGGCCAGGAAGACCGCTTTCGCATGCATGCGCAGGTCGCCAAAGCGGTGTTTTCCTTCGTCTGCCAGATAGGCGTCGGCGCGCGCGCGCAGTTCGCGGCGCAAGGCGGAGTCGCGTGCGCGCTGGAAGCGCAACGGCGGCAAGGGAGGCACAGGCGTCACGCGCGCGTCCCCGTCACTGCCGGCCACCACAGGCGGCGCGCGCCATCGAGACCATGCACCAGCAGCGCGGCCAGGCAGGCCATGCCCCAGGCATCGCGTGCGCCGTACCAGCCGAGGAACAGCAGCGGCATGACCAAGGCGATGAACACCCAGGCGATGGCGCCCCAGCGCCGTGCATCCGACAGGCCGCCCAGCGCCAGCGTGCCGGCGAAGATCAGCGCGAACAGGATCGCTTGCTGTGCGCCAGCCAGCGCCGCTTCGTGGTTCACGTAATGGATCACCAGGCCAAACAAAATCACGCCGCCAATGCCGATGAACAGCTCGGGCACGTGAAAGGTAGCGCGCGACTGGCAGTGGGGAAAGCGCGCGCGCAGCCAGCCAAATAATTTTCCATTACTGGCTAACAGGGGATTATGCGTGGCCGTCATGCCTTTCACGCCATAGCGCATTTCCACGCCCGCAAGTTCGGGCTGGAAGCTGCCGAACAGCTTATCCCACAGCAGCAGGGTGCCACCGAAATTGCGATTGAGGTAGCGCTTGTCGGTGCCGTGATGCACGCGATGGTGCGAGGGCGTGACCATGAACTTGTCGAGGATGCCGGATTTATTGACCAGCGCATTGTGGTTATACAACTGCACCGTGTAATGCAGGGACGAGACGACGAGGAAGATTTCCAGCGGTAGGCCCAGCACGGCCAGGATGGCGATGAAGGGGAAATTCGTCAGCGACGAATACCAGGAATTGCGCACGCCCAGCGACAGGTTGAAATGCTCGCCCTGATGGTGCACCACGTGCACGGCCCACAGCAGGGGGATTTTATGGTGCAGCCGGTGCATCCAGTAAAAGCACAGGTCCCAGGCAAAAAAGGCGAAGCCCCATTGCGCGGCCACGGGCCACTGGTCGACGATATGCAGGTTCACATGGCGCAGCAGCAAAGCAAACGCGGCCAATTCCACGCCACGGAACACCCACATCAATATATGCCCGGAATTGAGGTTGAAAATGACGTCTTTCCACGGCACCGGCGTCTGGCGCAGCCATTTTAGAATCAGCAGTTCGGCCAGCACGCAGGCCAGCATGACAAGGAAAGAGAGGGCAAAGGGATTCATCATGATACGGTTTGACTGGAAATGGTGCGGCGGGCAGACCAGAATAGCGGCATTTTCGCCAGCATGCCGGCGGCCAAGCCCACGGCCAGGCCGGCGGCCAGGTCGATGCTGACATGCCGGCGCAGCGCGATGATCGCATAGCAAATGCTGATCCCCAGCAGCACGGCCAGCGCGCAGCGCAGCAGGTGGCGCCTGTCGCACAAGGCCCACACGCACAGCAGTGTCAGGGCGCCATGCAGCGATGGCAGGCAGTTTTGCGTGGAGTCCGCCGCCTGCAACATACGCAGTGCCTGCGTGCTCCAGGCATTCCCGTCACCCACGGGCGGATACACGAGAGTGCTCGGGTACAGCAGGAACACTACGCCGCAGGCCAGCGCACAGAGCGCCATGGCGCGCGCCAGCCAGCGCACGCGGGCGGCATCGGCCACCAGGTAAGCGTACGGGATCAGTATGAAGAAGGATAGGTACAGCCAGATGGCGGCGTCGCTGTAGGCAATGGCGCGGTCAAGCGCCGTCTCGGGCAGCAGCATGCCCGGCCCTTGCAGCAGATCGCTGGAAAAATACACGAGGCCGACGCTGCCCCAGCCGGCCAGCAGGTGCAGCAGACGGCTGTGCAGCGTCATGCACGTGGCAGTGGAATTCATGCGCTCGCAAGGCGCCGGATGCGACGCCGTTTCATGCTGGGGTCAAACGGAGGCAGTTCGCTGCTCATCGTCCAGGCCAGGGCCTCGACCGCCACGCCCAGCCCGCGCAGCACTGCTGCCAGGTGTTCGCGCAAGGCGGCCAGGCCGGCGGCGTCCAGGGCCGCATGCAGTTGCAAGGCGCTCTCGCCCTGCTGCACCAGGCGGTAGTCGGCATCTGCTGGCAAGGCTTGCGCGAAGGCGCGCGTCAGCACGTCGGCAAACACGGCAACTGGGGCGCCACCGTTCGTCGATAACATGGATGGTAGTGATGGCAACAACAGCATATCATCACAGCGCCCTTCGATGCCGGCGATGGCGCGCGTGGCGCGGCCGCACGGGCATGGCGTGGCGCGCGCGAGCAGGATGTCATCGAGGCGGTAGCGCACGATGGGCTGCGTGATGCGCGTAAAGTCCGTAATCACGGGCACAAAACGACGTTCTTCAGCGTCGAGCCATTGCGGTTCGATGTGCACAAATTCCTCGTTCAGGTGCAGCACGCCGTGTTCGCAGCTGCTGGCCAGAAAACCCTCGGTGGCCTGGTAGATTTCATGCACGGCGCCGAACGCCTGCACGATCAGCGCGCGGTCTTGCGCTTCCAGCACTTCGGCAACCGAGATGACTTTTTTTGGCGCCAGCGCCAGGCTGCCATCGATGACGCGCAAGGCCAGCTGGCGCAGCACCTGGGCCGGCGCGACGATGACAGTTGCTTGATAGCGCGCCAGCTGCGCGCACAGGCTGTCGAACGGTTGAAACAGATCGTAGAAGGCAAACGTGAGCCACGGCGAGCGCACGGCCGTATACAGATTGCTGTTCGCGCGCAGGAACAGGGCGACTCTTTCGCCGGAAAACAGGCCCTCGGGCAGCGCCTTGGCCAGCATCACACCCGCCCATTGGGCCTTTTCGCGGGGGCTGACGGTAAACACGGCGCGGCGCGACGAGGTGCCCGATGACAGGCCCACGGTGATGTCGCCCACGGCGGGCGTGAAATCGCGGCTATGCTCGGCGGCCATGGCTGCGGCCATCGCCTGCGCCAGGGTGATGCCTGCCGTGTTCATGGCATCGAAATGCTCAAGCATCAGCGCCTTGTTCATGAATGGCCACTGCGCCAGGGGCAAGCTGCGGTAAGGCGCAAAGTAGCGGCTGCGCGCGCACAGGGTGTCGATGAAGCGCGCCAGTTGCTGCTGCTGGTAACTTTCCAGCTGCGTGCGGTCGGCAAAGCGCAGGCGGCGCGTGCGCCAGTACGACAATAACAGCCAGACGATGCGCTTCACGGGCGGCCCGCCACAGGCAAATAGTCGAGCGTATCTTCATGCGTGATGCGGATCTGCGCATTCCCCGACTGGTGCAACTGATGCAAGCGCTTCAGGGTCGCGTAATACGGCGCGCGCTTATGCTGGATGATAAACGACAACTCCGACGGCCCGCGCAGTTGCTGGAAGCTTTCCGGCACCCAGGCCGCGTCCGACGCCAGCAAGGTCCAGCCGCCCTCCTGCAGCACGAAGGCGCCGAGATGGCCGATGGCGTGGCCGGGCAAGTCGACGATGTAAATTTCGCCCGTGCCACTGACGTCGCGCCCGTGCGTAAACGGCAACAGGGACGCCGGCAAGGCCGACTCGGGCACGCTTTCAACAAAAGCCAGGCGCTCGGCGATATCGTCTGGCAGCAGTTCGGGCACGAAGGCCTGGCGCACGGCAGCAACGCCGGACAGGCGGCGCACGGCGTCCCAGCCGACTTTTGACGCCATCAGCCGCGCGCCAGGAAAGTCGCGCAGGCCGGCGATATGGTCGGCGTGAAAGTGCGACAGCAGCAGGGTATGGATATCGCCGGGCACTACGCCATGCGCGCGCAACTGGCCCCGCAGCGATTCATTCTCGTCGAAAGAAATCGGCGTCACCCACGCATACATCCGGTACACGCCCTTCGCCGTGGCGGCGCGGAAGTGTTCGGCGTAACCGGTATCCCACAGGTACAGGCCAGCGCGCGTTTCGATCAGGTAGGCGCGCGAGGGGAAGCAACGGCTGGCCAGCCCGCTGCCTTTCAAGACCATGCAGGACGGGTGGCTGCAGTGGCCAACGCGAAACGCAGTGATACTAGCCATTGCGTTCCTTGCCCACCTGCTGCGCGGCCGCTTCCTGGCGCATCCACTGGGCCGTCAAGGCGATGCCTTCTTGCAGGCTGACGATGGGACGGTAGCCGAGTACCTTGCGCGCCTTGGCATGATCGAGCGTCATGTCGAAACTGAGCGCGCCGACGCTGTAGGGCGTGAGAGCAGGCTCGCGCCGCGTAAAACGCGCAGTGAACTGCATCAGACGGGCAAGCAGCGCCAGCACGCGATATGGCACGCTAACGATCTCGAACGGCTGCTGCAGATGCTCGCAAAACAGGCTGCGCAAAATGTCGCACAGGCGCGCCGGTTCGCCGTTCGTAATATTGAAGGCGGCGCCCGAAACGATGTTCTTGTGCACGGTGGCCAGCCACATCGCGTGCACGACGTTGTCGACATAGGTGACATCGATGCTGACCGCACCGCCCCTGGGCAGTGGCAGCTTGCCGCCGCGCGCCTGCAGCACGCGCGCCAGACGCGGGATCAGCACCTGGTCGTGCGGGCCGAAGATGGCGCGCGGGCGCAGGATCACGCACGTCATGGCGCGATGACGGTCCACCGACTCCTGCACCAGCTTTTCCGCCATCGCCTTGGAGCGCGCATAGGCGTTGACGAAAGTGTCGGGGCGGAAGGTTTCCGGTACCTCGTAACGGTTGCGATAATCGAAATACATGGCCGGCGTGGAAATATGCACGAAGCGCGCCACGTGCACGCTGGCGGCCGCGCGCAGCAGCTGGCCCGTGGCCGTGACGTTGGCGGCGATGAAATCGCACTCGGGGCCCCACGGCGACGACAGCGCGGCGCAATGCCAGACAGTGTCCATGCCACGCACCAGCTCATCGACCTGGCGCGGCGATGCTTGCGCCAGGTCGAGCGCGACGAATTGCGCGCCCATTCGTTCGAGTTCGCGTCCCACGGCGACGTTACGGCCGGTGGCGCGCACTTCCACCCCCTGCGCCAGCAGGGTACGCACGGCATTGCGCCCCAGCCCGCCCGTCGCTCCCGTGACCAGTATCCGCCTCATCACATTACCTTCACAGATCAAGAATCATGGCACCGATGGTCAGGCCTGCGGCCGTGCCCATCATCAACAAACGCTGGCCCGCCACGGCCCGCCCCGTCATCACCGCCTCGTGCAGGGCGGTGGGCAAGGACGCGGCCACCTGGTTGCCATGCGTTTCAAATATCTTGATGATTTTAGCATCGGGGACATCGAGGATACGCGCCGCGTGCGCCAGGCCCAGCGGGCTGGCCTGGTGCGGCACAACCACATCGACGCGCTCCAGACCGGCACCCGATTCCTGCATGAGTTCAGCAAGGAAATCTGGCATCACCTTGACGGCCAGGCGGAACACGGCCTTGCCATCCATGCGAAACAGATAGTCGCCCGGTTCGCAGCCGTTGCGCGGATTGCGCTCGGTGCCGCCACCGCGGATTTCGCAGTAGCGCCGCCCTTCCGGATACGTGCCCATCTTGTAGGCGCGGATGCCGGCGCTGCCGTCACCACGCTCGACGATGACGGCGGCGGCGCCGTCGCCAAAGATCATCGACGCTTCCGGCTCGCTCCAGTCGACCCCGCGCGAGGCGAGGTCGGACGAGACGATGGCGATGCGCCGGTAGGCGCCGCCGGCCAGCATGGAGGCGGCCACGCGGAAAGCGGCCATGAAACTGAGGCAGCTGGCATTGACGTCGAAGCTTTGCGTACCTGACGGCAATCGCGCGTGTTCGGCAATGAAACAGGCGGTGTTGGGCAAAGCTTGCTCGGGCACGCCGCAGGCACAGATCAGCAAGTCGATGTCGGACGGACGCAGGCTGGCGTTCTTCAGCGCGTCGAGCAGGGCGGCGGCGCCAAGCTGGCTTTGCGACTCATCGGGCGCGGCGACAAAACGCGACAGCACTCCGCTCTTGCGCAGGGTGTAGCCGGCCGGATGGCCCAATTTCAGGTCCAGGCTTGCCGAGGTCACACTATGCGAGGGAACGGCTTTGCCCGTCGCGATCAGGCGAACTGGAATCATGTCAGCTTTTATAAGTTGGTGCGCTAAAGCGCAAAAACGCCTGATGCCGCCTACTGCGCGGCGCGATTGATGGCCTGCGATGCTCACCGTGCATGCGCACAGCTGCGCGTCTCGGCAAGCACTCAGCTGCGCTCGCTACGCTGGCATCAGGCGAGATTAATCGGGACTAATCGTGTACCAGCGGCGGCAAATCAACGCCGCAGTTCTTGCAGAAATTGGCATCGTCATCGAGCCCTTCTTTCAGGCACGTGGGGCAGGTGCGCGTGGTGACCAGCTTGGAACTGCGCTGTACCGTCATTTCGGCACTGATAATGCCGGTAGGCACTGCCAGGATGCCCCAGCCGAGCAGCATCATCAGGGAGGCGATAGCGCGTCCAGGATCGGTGCGCGGCGTGATATCACCAAAACCCACCGTGGTCATGGTGCTGATGGCCCAGTAAATCGACGTGGGAATGCTGCTGTAGCCGTGATCCGGCCCTTCCACGACATACATCACAGTACCCAACAGAAAGACCACCATCATGACAAAAGACAAGAAAATGAGGATCTTGCGCCGGCTCGCCACCAAGGCCCGCCCCAGCACCGTGTATTCATGCACATAGGACGTGAGCTTGAGGATACGGAACATGCGCAGCAGGCGCAAAATACGCACATCGATCAGCACATGCGCGCCCGGCAGCAGCAAGCCGATGTAAGTCGGCACGATAGCGAGTAAATCAATCACGCCGAAAAAACTCTTGGCGTAGCGTACCGGATGCTTCAGGCACGACAGGCGGGCACAGTATTCGATGGTAAATAAAATGGTGAAAAACCATTCCAGCGCCGTCAGCCAGGCGCCATAGCGCTCTGCCATGGCGGCAATGCTGCTCAGCACGACTACCGTCACGCTGAGCAGGATGGCGGCGATCAGCAGCAGGTCGAAGGCACGCCCCGTGCGCGTTTCCGCCTCGAAGATGACGGTGTACACCTGCTCGCGCCAGCCCCGCTCGGGCTTGCCAAATTTTTGCTGCGTTTCCTGCGCCGCCAGCTGCTGCGGCGTCAAGGGTGCCGCGCCACGCTTCGTCGCGGCTTTCATGTCGATAGTGTACTCATAGACTATTATTGTATAGATAATTGAACGAGCATGGCGACACGCAAGTTTGCCGGACAAGTTTCACGACGACAACACTACAACAACTTCTGCGCCAGCAGCACCGCATTACGCCGGTCGCGCTCGGCTTGCACGATGTCTGCCGTGCGCGCCTCCGACAGTCCTACCGTGTGCAGCACAGTGGCCGTCAGCTGCAGCGCCGATTCCAGCGCCTCGGGCACGACCAGGGTGGCGCCCGCCTGTATCAGGGCCACCGCATGCGCCTCGTCGCGGGCGCGCGCAAATACGGGCAGCAACGGATACTCGCGGCGTATCGATTTCACGGCATGCAGCACGGAGGCCGCATGGTCCATCGTCAGCACCACGGCGGCAGCGCGGTCGGCGTTGACTTTTTGCAACAGTTCCGCGCGCGAGGCATCGCCGAAATACACGGGAAAGCCGCGCGGATGCAGGGTCGTCACCAGGCGCGCATCATTTTCAATCGCCACATAAGCGATATCGTGCTCCGTCAGCACCTTTGCCAGCAACTGCCCCACGCGACCGAAACCGGCAATGATGACGGTGCTGCCCTGCGGCGGCAGCGCCCCGCGCGACAGGTCTGCCAGTTGATGCTGGTGGCGCTTTTCCCACCAGTTGCCGAAAGCGCGCGCCGCCTTCGCCAGCGCCGGCGTGGCAAACAGGCTCAGGCCCACCACCAGCATGACGAACTGCGCCACCTGCGGGTCGACCAACTTCTTGCCCAGCGCATAGGCGACGACGATAAAGGCAAATTCGCCGCCCTGCCCCAGCAGCACGCCCGTTTCCACGGCGCGCCCCCAGTGAAAGCGGCCAATGCGGAAAATCACGCTGATGACCAGGGTTTTCACCGCAAACAGGCTCAGCACGGCCAAGGGAATCAAAATCGGTGACTTGATGATTTCGCGCACGTCGATCTGCATGCCCACCGACATGAAGAACAAGCCCATCAACAAGCCCTTGAAGGGCTCGATCGTCACTTCCACTTCGTGGCGAAATTCCGTCTCCGCCAGCAGCAAGCCGGCCAGCAAGGCGCCCAGCGCCATCGACAGGCCCGCCAGGTACGTCAATCCCGCGATGCCCAGGGTGCTGAGCAAGGTCAGGGCCATGAAGACGTCGGGCTGGCGTTTCTTGACGAAAAACTGGAATAGCGGACGGATCACGCGGCGCCCCAGCAGATAGATCAGCAAGATGGCGCCCGCCGATTTCAAGACTGCAAAGCTGAGCAGATACGCCAAGTCGTCGCTGCGCCCGCTGGCGAACACGTCGATCAGGATGAAGAGCGGCACCACCATCAAATCCTGGAACATCAACAGGGAAAAACCGGCCTGCCCGGCCGGCGTCTGCAAGGTGCGCTGGTCGGTCAGTAGTTGCATCACCACCGCCGTGGATGACAAGGACAGCACCAGGCCCAGCACGATGGACGCTTCCAGCGACAGGCCGAAGTAATACGCGACGCCGCCGATCAGGCAGGCGCTGACGAGCACTTGTCCCACGCCAGCACCAAACACCCAGCGCCGCAGCGCCCACAGGCGTTCCGTCGACAGTTCCAGGCCGATCATGAACATCAGGAACATGACGCCCAGCTCGGCCAGGCCGCTGACCTGCTCGGCTCGCACGAAGGAAAAATGCGTCAGCCAGCTAAATTCAGCGGCCCACAGGCCAAAGCCGAAAGGGCCGAACAAGGCACCGACGGCCAGGAAGCCGAGCACCTGGCTGACTTTCAGGCGTTGCAATAGCGGAATAAAAATCCCGGCCAGGGCGAGAAACAGCAGGGTTTCTCGCAAGTAAGGTAAGGCGTGCTGCTCTTCCAAGATAATCCTAACTTAATGACATCAATGCTCAATGCCTAGTGTCGCATGGACGGCCACGGCAAAGTAAGTGCACAGACGATATTTTTCCGTAAGGCAATATCTATTCTATTCACCCCCATGAGCGGGCTGCGCCAGCATGTCGGCACGCGGGCGCTCCCAGCCCGGCACGTAGGCAGGACAAGCTCGGCCATGGAACTGTTGCAGTTCGACGGTCGTAAAATTGGGCAACATGCCGGGATTGAAACGCACATCCGTCAGCTTGTCCGCCTTCAATCTGGGCATACGGGCAAAGCGCAACCAGGCGTCCGCATAGCAATTGTCCGATTGCAAGGCGCGCAAGGTGGACAGGCTACCTTGCGCCTGGACGGCAACGGCGATGCCGGGTGCCAGTTGCTGGCCCTGCTTGCTGGTTTCGGCCAGGCCGGCCGGGCAGGCGGCAGGCGCCAGCAAGGTGGGCAGCAGGCTCAAGGTGCCGCGCCGCAAGGTATACACATCGGTCTTGCTGTCGAGCGAAACATAGATCCAGCACAGCGGGCTGCTGGGAAACGCCGTCATCGCCACATCCCACACGCGCGTGCCGGGGTCCAGGCGCTGCACGGCCGCCTCGATGCGGCCGCGCCCGATGGCCGAGGCCACGCCCTGCGTGCCGATGAAGGTGGCCGCCAGCGCGAAAGCCAGCAGCAGCGCTCCGCGTCCCCGTTCGCCGGCTCGCCCTTGCAGCACGGCCAGGAGCACGCCCAGTGCCAGCAAGAAAGCCAGCGAGGCGGGCGCCAGATAGGTTTTATAGGTGAAGAAACACAGGGCCGCCGCCAACCCTGCCAGCAGCACGCTTTTGACAATGCCGTAGCGCAAGGACATGATCACGGGCACGCCCAGCAACACCCAGAACATGGGTTCGACGATGAAGACCATGTCGCCGTACAGCCAGCGGCTGTTAAAGGGATAAAACGGGTGCAAGCCATAGGAATTGAGGAAATCCATACCCATGTGCAGACAGAATCCCAGCAGCAGACAGGCCGCCAGGCCCAGCCGGGCGGGGGCGCTGTCCTTGAGCAAGCGGCGCGCACCGGGCCACAGCAGCCACAGCAAGGCCAGCAACAGCAGCGCCTGCGGCAAGGCCAGCAGCAAGGTATGCGTGTGGCCGCGGTGATGCAACATATAACCGAACGGGCGCGGCAGCAGCGTGGTCAGTAGCAGGTCCAGGTCGGGCGCGTTGCTGGCAAACCAGGCCGAAAAGAGAAACAGCGCGCGCCGGGTGCGCTGGGCAGGGGCTTGCGGCTCGGGCGGCAGGCTGCGGTGTAGCAGTTCACCGACACCGAGGCCGATGACTGAGTGCGTAATATTATCCATCGGGCAATTTTACAGGATGCAGCCGGCCCAACAGCAAAGGCTGGGGGCGCACCCTCAGGGCACGCCCCCGGATTCTGCCATTGGGTTTGTTCACATCAAGCGTCTACAGCGCCTGTAAATCTTCCCCACGCATGCCTACCAGCAAGGCGCGGCCATCGGGCAGCACGCGGAACTCGCCATAGCGGGCCTTTTCCCAGCGCGCCGCCTCGCCTTCCTTGAAGAACCAGGCATCGCTGACCAGCACCCAGCTCCCACCCTTGGGCGTCAGTTCGAGCAGGAATTCGCCGGGCGCCAGCGCCTCTTTTGCGTACGGGCGCAGCAGTTCTGCCACGCCGCGCGCATCGCGCATAGCTACCACGCGGGGCCGCTCAGCTGCCCTGTCCACGCTGACCAGGGTGCTGAGGATGCCGAGGCCCTGGAAATTGAGGCGCATGTAGTCGCCCTGCATCAGCGAACGGGGATCGACGGGCGCCAGTTCCACGAACACAGGCGCGCCCTTGGCAATCAGCTGCTCTTTTTGCCAGATGCCGATATTGGCCACCAACAGCACCAGCAGCAAGCCTACCGGCAGGCCCAGGCGCACGGTGCGGGTTTCGGTCAGCGCGGCCGCTGGCGGGTTTTGCACCAGATGCAATACCGTGCCGCGCGTAGCCAGCCACGACAGCGCGCACAGCAGCGCGCCCGCCATGGCCAGCAGCGTCGCCTTGCTGGCCAGCGGCCAGGCCAGCTGGTAATAAAAGCTGCCGAGTATCCACGCCGCCGCCAGCGCGGCCGCCACGGCAACGCGCGAGCGCCCGCTCGTCAGGCAATACGCGAGGATCAGCAGCACGGGGCCCAGCGCCGGCATGCACCACGCCAGCACGATCAGCACCAACGCCACGCCGATGGCGGGCAACTGGCGCAACGCCGGCCAACGCCATCCCATCCAGGCAGCGGCCGCCATGGCCAGCACGAGCGAGACGCCATTCAACGCTTGCGCATACCAGGCAGCGGCTTGACGCCAGCTCGCTTCGCGCACCACGTCGCCAGTAAGGCCCATGCCCAAGGCACCGCCGAGCATGAAAGTCAGGCCAGACCAGAAGACCAGGCCCAGCAAGATGGCCAATACCCACCCCGTCGACAGCGATTCCAGGAAGGTGGCGACGGGCGCGCCACGGCCATCGTTGAAAGCCTGCTTCTGCAGCCAGTGGGTACCCAGCCAGCATGCCAGGGCCAGCATCCAGGCGATATACAGCTCGGTGGCATCATTGTGCAAAATCGAGTCGCTCACGCCTAAGGCCAGCAAGCCGCAAGCGAACAGTCCCAGCAGTACGCGTAGCCAGTCGCGCGGCAGGGCAGCAGCCACCACCAGGCATGCCAGACACATCAGCAGCGGGGCAATCTGCGTCGCATAGTCGCGGAACAGCGCGTAGCCCAGCAAGCCGCCGCCCACCAGCAGGCAGGGCACGGCCAGCTGCTCGACAAACAAGGCCACGCCGCGCATGCGGATCAGCAGCACGGCCGCCACCAGCACGCTGCCCGCCACGACATACGCGCCGGGACCGTGGCGCAACACGCTTTCCAGGCCCGCCCACAACGCAATCATCAGGGGAATGGCAGCCAGCCAGGCGCCGAAAGCCGTCATCAGCACCAGCGGCCACGGCCGCACGTCCTGCACCGGCCGGACAGCGCCGGGCGGCAGCAAGCCGGCGCGCGTGGCATCGTCGATCAGGGTCGCAAGCGCATCGGCGCGGTTTGCCTGCTTCATGCTGCCCCCTGGCGCGTGCGCCACAGGATGCCTTGCACGGTCAGCGCCAGCAGCACGGCCGCGAACAAGCCCAGCATCACCAGCCTGCCGGTGCCATCGCCACTGCCAATGAACAGCGCGCGCGCCAGGCCGCCCACCAGCAAGGTATTGACGCCCAGCGCGACGGCGCTCAGGCAGAAACCATCAAACAACTGGCGCGTGGCCAGCACGATTGCGGCGATGGCCAGCAAGCCCAGTCCAGCCCAGTAAGGCGATGCAACCTCGCTGCCAAACAGGGCGCTGACGGCCGTGCCGCTAATGAGAATGGTGGCCAGCACCAGGCCCAGGCGCAAGGCCCAATGGCCAGCCCCCGTCCAGCGTGCCAGCAGCGGCGAGACAAACGCACAGGCGGCCAGCATGGCCAGCCAGCCGCTGATGAAGATGGACAGATCGCTGGCATCGATGCGCCAGCTGTGGTGCGCGTGCGCCTGCATCCACAGGGCGGTGGCCGTGGCCAGCACCAGCATCCACGGCGTCCACAGCACGTCGCTGCGCGCCACCAGGCACAGGGGCAGCGCCAGCGCGGCCCACAGGGCGAACAGCTGCCATGGATCGGCGCCGGTCTGATAGGTTTGGCCGAAATACGCGAACAGGCCGCCGATGGCCAGCA
This sequence comes from Janthinobacterium paucivorans, assembly GCF_051380805.1. NCBI lineage: Bacteria > Pseudomonadati > Pseudomonadota > Betaproteobacteria > Burkholderiales > Oxalobacteraceae > Janthinobacterium > Janthinobacterium paucivorans. Next base: position 59,114 of record NZ_JBNYXR010000019.1, on the reverse strand, counting down.
AGGCCAGCAGCAGCAAGGGCACGCGCGCCTTGGGCGAAGCGAAGGCGCCCACGCAAGCGGCAACAAACATGCCTTGCAGCAGGGCAAAACGGCCCGTGCGGCCCAAGGTGTCCCAGTTGGCGGCGACCCAGCAGATCAAGCCCATGCCCAGCAGCGCGGCGCCCAGCACAGCCACACCGCGCGGCAGCCAGTAAGCCAGGCGTGCGGGGGCGCGCTGGAAACCGGCCGCTTCCTGCAACTGCCGGCTTTGTTGGGCATCGAGCGCATATTTCGAGGCGAGTTGATACACGGCGAGGCGTAAATCCATCGTCTGCTTTCTGCTGGTTTTTATTGACTATGCAATACGTCAACGCTCAACGCTCAACACTCACGCCGCGCCAAAAGGCGACGTGGCCGGCAATTTGCTTGGCGGCATCCTTGGGCTGGGCGTAATACCAGGCCGCGTTGGCATTCGTCTGGCCATCGACGACAAGGTCGTAATAGCTGGCCGTGCCCTTCCATGGGCAGCTGCTGCTGTGGCTACTGGGACGCAGGTAATCCTGCTTCACCTTGGACAAAGGAAAATACACATTGTTTTCAACGATTTGCACCTGATCGTCGGTAGCGTGCGCGATGACGGCACCGTTCCAGCTGGCTGTTGGCATTTGACTATCCTCCCTTTACAACGAGTGTAGCGCAAAAAGTCTGTCATGGCGCGCGCCGTTGGCGCCCCATTCAGGTACCGGCGATGATCTGGCGCAAGGCTTGCTCAAACACTTCGGGCGGCTGGCCGCCGGAAATCAGGTGGCGCTCATTGATGATGACGGCGGGTACCGAGTTGATGCCGTTCTGCTGGTAGAACTGCTGCTGTGCGCGCACCTCGTCTGCATACGCATCGGACGCCAGCACCTCGGCTGCCTTCACGCTGTCCAAGCCCGCCTGGCCGGCCACGGCCAGCAACAGTTCGTGTGACGAAGGGTTCTGGCCTTGCGTGAAATAGGCATCGAAGAGGGCCATCTTGAGTGCTTTCTGGCGCCCCTCGATCTGGGCCCAGTGTAGCAAACGGTGCGCATCGAAGGTGTTGTAGATGCGGCCGCGCTGGTCCATGGCAAAGGTAAAGCCCAGCTGCTCGCCGCGCACGCGGATCGCTTCGCGCGATTGCGCCATCTGTTCCGCAGTGGAGCCGTATTTGCGGGCGATGTGTTCGCTGATATCCTCGCCTTCCGGCGGCATATTGGCGTTCAGTTCGAAGGGCTGGAAGTGGATCTCGGCCTGGACGGTACCGTGCAATGTGTCCAGCGCCTGTTCCAGCGCTTTCAAGCCAATCACGCACCAGGGGCAGGAAACGTCGGAAACGAAGTCGATACGGATGGCAGTGGGTGTGGCGGGAATGGAACTCATGGTCGACAGCCTTTGCGCGATTCGGTGGCGGCCGCACCGCGCGGCGGCGCAAGGTTGCGGGTCAGACCCGACGGGCCTGACCCCGGTATTTTACTTCTTCTTCGCAGGCACCTTGGCGGCGTCCTTCTTGCCGCCAATTTTGCTTTCCTTACCAGAGAGCAAGTTCGCGATGTTCTGGCTGTGGCGGTAAGCCAGCAATACGCTCATGACGACAACTGCCAGCAAGATGGGATCGATGCCGAACAGCAAGCCATAATAAAACGGCGCGAACAGCGCTGCCACCAGAGCTGCCAGCGAAGAGTAACGAAAGGCGTAGGCAATGATCAGCCAGGTCGCCAGGGTCGCCAGGCCCAGCCATGGATTAATACCCAGCAACACACCGAGGGCCGTGGCCACGCCCTTGCCGCCGACGAAGCGGAAGAACACGGGCCACAAATGGCCGAGGAAGACAGCGATGGCGACCAGCGCCACGGCCATGTCACCCACGCCCAGCGCGCTGGCAAAATGGTCGGCCAGGAACACGGCCAGCCAGCCCTTGGCGCCGTCGCCCAGCAGGGTCATGATGGCGGCGCCCTTGTTGCCACTGCGCAGCACGTTGGTAGCACCCGGATTTTTCGAGCCATAGGTGCGCGGATCGGCAATGCCGTAAACCTTGCTCATCACCACGGCAAACGATATCGAGCCGAGCAAGTAAGCGGCCACTGTCATTGCCACAGTCGTCATTAGTGGATTCATTTCTTCCCTTTATTGTATTTTTAACATCAGCATCAAGGCTGGCGCAGCAGAATATACACCAGCGCTCAGTCCAGGGACAGGGCAGTGTATGGTTTTCTTAATCCTGCAACGCGCACTGCACCGGCTTGGCTTTGAGCAAATCGAGCAGCACCTGTGGCGCCAGCGAAATGAGAAAACCGCGCCGCCCGCCATTGATATAGATACGTTCGAGCGCCAGAATCGATTGCTCCACGTACACGGGCATGGCCTTCCTGGTGCCGAAGGGCGACGTGCCCCCTATCATGTAGCCGGAATGGCGCTGCGCCACCTCGGGCTTGCACGGCTCGACGGACTTGCAGCCGATGCCACGCGCCAGGTTTTTGGTCGATACCTTGCAATCGCCATGCATGAGCACGATCATCGGCCGCGCCGCCTCATCCTGCATCACCAGGGTCTTGATGACAGCATGTTCCGCCACCCCCAGCTCGCGTGCCGAGACGCTGGTGCCGCCGTGCTCCTCGTAGGGATACGGGTGTTCTTCAAAGGAAACCTGATGCTTGCGCAGCAGCTGCGTCGCCTGAGTTTCGGAAATATGCTCTTTTTTAGCCATGCGTGATACGCTGATCGTTCAGTGAGGAGTACTAATTATGCAGGAAGAAATCCGCTTTGCCACATTCAATGTCTGCAACCTGGCCCCGGCCGGGGAGAAATTATATGACAACCTGGAACCGTTAAGCCCGGCGCAATACGAGGCCAAGGCGGAGTGGACAGCGCGGCAAATCGATCTGCTCGACGCCGACGTGATCGGTTTCCAGGAAATTTTCTCAATAGCGGCCCTGCGCGACGTGCTGTCGCGCACGCGCCACTACCGCGACGCCACCCTGGCCGGCTACGATACGTTCGATGCGGCAGGACGCATGCTACCCACGGTGGCGCTGGTGTCGCGGCTGCCGCTGGCCGGCGCTGGTGTCGCCTGGGAAAACTTCCCCCCCGGTGTGACCGTGTCTGCCGACAGCCATGCCGCCGCTGACAACAATGACCGTTTTGCCCGCGCACCGTTGCACGTGCAGGTGCACTTGCCCGGAGGGCAACTCACCGACGTCGTCGTGGTGCATTTGAAATCGCGCCGGCCCGATTACCGCCAGGGCGATGCCAGCGCGGCCGCCTACGCGCTGGCCGAGCTGCGTTCGCTGCAGCGGCGCGGCGCGGAAGCGGTGGCCCTGCGCGTGCTGGCAAGCGAACTGGGTCGCAGCGGCCGTCCGCGCATCGTACTGGGCGACTTCAATGACATCGCCAATGCCGTCACCACCTCCATCGTCATGGGAACGGGAGCGCCGTGCGACGCCCATGGTGAGATGCCGGAAATGCGCGCGCGCCTGTACGATGCCAACGCCATCCAGTTGCGCCAGGATGCCGTGCGCCACGTGGGTTACACGAATATCCACAACAGCACCTATATGACGATCGACCACATACTCGTGTCCGAACATTTCCACGCCGCCTCACCGCGCGCCATCGGCGTGGTGCAGGAAGTGAGCTGCCTCAATGACCATTTGCTGCTGGACCTGCCGCACGCATCGGACCATGGCCAGGTGCTGGCGCGCATTAAGCTGCTGGGAAACATTAATTAATCAATCAATGCAATGACTGATGTCACCACGTCGCCCAGCGCAAGCAGCGTGATGCGCGCGGCATCCATGCCGGCAGTGGTCTTTAGTCGCCGTTTTTTGCATTCCAGCCCCGATTTTGTGCAATCTGTCGCACGGCGATGGCGGCCAGACTTGAATCTTCCTAAAGTGGCAACATGCGCATCGCCGTGAACGGCCGCAGCGGCAGGCGTGCTGCCTGCGGCCGCCACGGTGATGCGCTACCCGAATTCCCCCGGCTCGCGACAGGCCGGGTCCGCACCGAGACCTGGCGCCAAGCCCCGCGCCGCTCCTGACTAAACAAACTATGAAAAACGAGACCCTGCCCCCCGCCTCTCTCCTTGCCACCACACGCCGCAGGCGCTGGCGCACCGCGCTACTGATCCTGCTCGTACTGGCTCTGGCCGGCGGCGGCTGGACGGTCATGCAATTGAAGCAGCAAGCGGCCAAGGATGCCCAATTGCAAGCGAGTAAAAAGAAGGAACAGCTCAAGACGCCCGTGCATGAACTGGCGCAGGGCGACGTCGCCGCCATCAATGCGCGCGCGCTGAGCATCAGCCTGCCGCTGGCCGGTTCGCTGACGCCCGTGACCCAGGCCACCATCAAGGCCAAGGTCTCCGGCGTGATCGAGGAAACAACCTTGCAGGAAGGCCAGCAAGTGGCCAAGGGGCAAATCCTCGTGCGCCTGGATGCGGCCGACCTGCGCGCCCGCCTGACGCAACAGCAAGCCATGCTGGACGAAGCGCAGGCGCGCCTGTCCATGGCGGCCAAGAATGAAGCGAATAGCCAGGCACTGCTGAAGCAAAAATACATTTCGCAGACGGCCTACGACACCACGCAAAACTCGGTCGACCTGGCGCGCGCCAGCGTCAAGTCCGCCGCCGCCATGCTCGATATCGCCCGCATCGCGCTGGCCGACGCGGTAATACGCGCACCGATGGCCGGCATCGTCAGCAAGCGCCATCTGCAGGCAGGCGAAAAAGTATCGCCAGACATGCCCGTCTATACCATCGTCAACCTGGCACAGCTGACCCTGGAAGCGCCCGTGCCCAGCGCCGAAATTCCCCGCATCAAACTGGGCCAGGACGTGCACTTCAAGGTCGACGGCTTCGGCGCGCGCGACTTTGCCGGCAAGGTCACGCGCATCAATCCGACCACCGAGAGCGGCTCGCGCGCCATGCTGGTCTACATCGCCGTCGACAATGGCGATAGTGCGTTGCGCGGTGGCATGTTCGCCAAGGGCAGCATCGTTACCGAACGATCAATCGTGGCGCCGCTGGTACCGCTGACGGCCGTGCGCGATGAAAAACAGGGCCCCGTGGTGTATGCGCTGGTCAACAACAAGGTGGTGGCACAGCCCGTCACTCTGGGCTTGCGCAACGACGAAGAAGGCTATGCGGAAGTGAGGTCCGGCCTGGTGGCGGGTGCCAAAGTCATCGTCGCCAGGCTCGATGGCGTCAAACCGGGACACAGCGTGACCTTCGCCGCACAGCCAGGCACGCCCGCCGCGCCGGCGGCCGTACTGGCACGCAAGGATTAAGCCATGTGGATGACCAAAGTCAGTATTCAAAATCCCGTCTTCGCCACCATGGTCATGGTGGCGCTGGTAGTGCTGGGCATCTTTTCCTACCGGGGCCTGGGCGTGGAAAGCATGCCCAGCGTGCAATTTCCATTCGCCGCCATTGAAGTCAATTACCCTGGTGCTTCGCCCGAGGCGGTAGAAAACGATATCACGCGCCCCATCGAAGATGCCGTCAATACCGTCAGCGGTATCAAGACCATTCGCGCCAACTCGTGGGAAGGACGCGCCGGCGTGTACCTGGAATTCGAGCTGTCGACGAATATGGACAAGGCCATGCAGGACTTGCGCGACAAGGTCGCCATGGTGCGTCCGCGCTTCCCGAAAGAAGCCAAGGACCCGTTCATCGCGCGCGCCGAGGGCGACAATGAGCGCCCCATCGCCACCATCGTGCTGACCTCAAGCGGGCATGACCTGCGTTCGCTGTCGACCTTGACGGAGCAGATCATCAGCAAACGCTTCCAGGGCGTGGCCGGCGTGGGGCAAGTCAAGCTGCGCGGCCTGCGCGCGCGTCAGATCCTCATCAGCATGAAGCCGACCGAACTCAATGCCCAGGGCATCGGCGTCGATGAAGTCATACGCGCCATCCAGGCCACGAATACCAACCTGCCGGCCGGTTCCATCAGCCATGGCGCGAGCGAACAACTGGTGCGCGTCGAAGGCAAGATCAAGGATGCGCGCGAATTCGGCAAAATCATCGTGGCACGCCGCGCCATCGGCCCCATCTACCTGGACCAGGTGGCCAGCGTCGTCGACGGCGAGCAAGAAGAGCTGTCGATCTCGCGCATGAACGGCCAGCAGGCCGTGACCATCGAAATCACCAAGGTACAAGATGCCAATGTGGTCGAAGTGGGCACCGGCATCCTGAAAGTGGCGGCGGATCTGCAAAAGACGCTGCCATCGGACATCAAGCTGCGCGTACTGGACGACGAATCGGAGCGCGTGCAAAGTCAGCTCAATAACGTCAAGCGCACCATCATCGAGGGCGCCGTGCTGACCATGGTGATCGTCTTCCTGTTCCTGCACTCATGGCGCTCGACCATCATCACCGGCTTGACCCTGCCGATCTCCGTGCTGGCCAGCTTCATCGCCATGAAGGCCTTCGGCTTCACGCTGAATTTTCTGACCCTGATGGCGCTGTCCTTGTGCATCGGCCTCTTGATCGATGACGCCATCGTGGTGCGCGAAAACATCGTGCGCCACCTGGGCATGGGGAAAAATCACTACAAGGCGGCCAACGACGGCACCAATGAAATCGGCCTGGCCGTGATGGCCACCACGTTCGCCATCGTCGCCGTGTTTGTACCGGTGGCCTTCATGGACGGCATCATCGGCCGCTTCTTCCTGCAGTTCGGCATCACCGTCACCGTCGCCGTGCTGGTGTCGCTGTTCGTCAGCTTCACGCTCGATCCGATGCTGTCGTCGGTCTGGCGCGACCCTGTCAAGGACCGCTTTAAATACGCACCGTGGCTGGGCCGCTTCATGGCCTGGTTAGAGACAGGCATCGACCGCCTGCACGTCTGCTACGGCAAGGTATTGAAAGTGGCGCTGCGCTGGCGCAAGACGACCCTGGCCACGGCCATGGCACTGTTCGTGGGCAGCCTGATGCTCGTCCCCATGATAGGCGGCGAGATGTTCCCGGAAACGGATCAGGGCTGGATCAACCTGCGCTTCAAGACGCCCGTCGGCTCCAGCCTCGAATACACGGACAGCAAGGTGCGCCAGGTAGAAGCGGCGCTGCGGGAGTTTCCCGAGATCGACAGCGTGGCGGCCAACATCGGCACGCCGGATGGACGCAACGCGGCCGAGGTTAACCTGAAGCTGACAGATATCAAGACGCACAAGCGGCGCTCGCAGCAGGAACTGGAAAAGCTGATCCGCGAACGCCTGGCGCCGATTGCCGGCATCACCCTGTCGGTGGGCAACCGCCCCATCTTCATCGCCATCCTGGGCACGGACGAAGGCAAGCTCGATGCTGTGGCGCACAACCTGATGGACAAGATGCGCAGCATCAAGGGCCTGGCCGACATGGAATACAGCCAGGAAGGCGCCAACCCGTCAACCACCGTGAAGATCAACAACGAACTGGCCAGCGACCTGGGATTGTCGGTGCAGCAGATAGGCAATGCCCTGCGTCCATTCGTGGCCGGTGATACGGTCAGCCACTGGCTGGCCAGCGACGGGCAAAACTATGACGTCAACGTACAACTGCCCAAGTCGGGCCGGCAAAAAGTGGCCGACCTGGCCGACCTGTCGCTGGCGTCGAGCAAGCTCGACGCAAACGGCAAGCCGGTCATGATTCCACTGCGCCAGGTGGTGCAGTTCGTGCCGTCGTCCAGTCCACAGGTGTTGAAACGCCAGGCCTTGCAACGCCGCGTCGCCATCTATGCTGGCGTGCAGGGTCGTCCTGCCGGCGACGTCGACGCCGACGTGCAGAAAGCCATCAAGTCCATCGACCTGCCGGCAGGCGTGCGCTTCGATGTGGCCGGCAATGCGCAGCAGATGGCCGAGACCATGGGCGGCGCGATGATGGCGCTGGGCATCGCCGTGATCTTCATCTACCTGGTACTGGCGTCGCAATTTGGCAGCTTTTTGCAGCCGATCGCCATCATGGTGTCGCTGCCGCTGTCCTTGATCGGCGTGCTGGCAGCCCTCCTCATTACGGGCAGCACTCTGAACATTTTCTCCGTCATCGGCTTCATCATGCTGATGGGCCTGGTGACCAAGAATGCGATCCTGCTGGTCGACTTCAGCAACCAGCGCCAGCGCGAAGGACTGGGGCAATTCGAGGCGCTGATGGAAGCGGGACAAGTGCGCTTGCGCCCCATCCTGATGACCACCCTGGCGATGGTCTTCGGCATGCTGCCGATGGCCATCGGCATGGGCGACGGCGGCGAATCGCAGGCGCCGATGGGCCGCGCCGTCATCGGTGGCGTCATCACCTCGACCCTCTTGACGCTGGTGGTGGTGCCCGTCGCCTACACCTACCTCGATAGCCTGGGCAAGCGCGCCGCACGCTTTTTCGGTGGCAGCGGCGGCGAGCATGCTGAATCCGCCGACGACGGCAAAGCGCACGCTCACTGATGTACCAGTCGCCTTCAGCGTCCCCGCATTGGCGGGGACGGCGCGGCGGCTGCCTGAAGAGAGCTTCAGTTGACGCAAACGGCCCCACTGGCTAGACTGTTCCCCGTTATCAATGATATGGAGTAACTCGTGGGTGCTTGTTCCAGTGACAGTAGTCGATTGACCATCGACGATCGGCCTTAGGCAAGACGCGCGCATTACGCCCGCCTTGCCCGTGGCAAGGTGCGGTTTTACCAGCGGCGATACCCATTCGCCGCCACTTCCCTCCTCATCGTTCCAGCGTTACCGCCTGCTGCCCCCTTTCGGGGCGAATTGTCTTCGCCCTCGCACTCGCCTGTTGCTCCCCAGCCGGGAGAAACTCATGGTGGTATTTGACTTTGCGCTGCGCGTTGCCGCAGCTTTGACCCTGGGCGCCATGATAGGCGCCGAACGCCAGCTGCGCCAGCGCATGGCGGGCCTGCGCACGAATGCGCTGGTCGCCGTCGGCGCCTCGCTGTTCGTGATGGTCTCCGTGCTCGAAGGCGACCCCGATGGCCACCTGCGCATCGCCGCGCAGGTGGTGTCGGGCATCGGCTTTCTTGGCGCCGGCGTCATCATGCGCGAAGGGATGACGGTACGCGGCCTGAACACGGCCGCCACCCTGTGGTGCTCGGCCGCCATCGGTGTGCTGTGCGGCCTTGGCTTTGCGCTGGAAGCGGCCATCGGCACGGGCTTCGTACTGGTCGCCAACCTGGTACTGCGCCACCTGGCGCAACGCATCAACGCCCACGGCAGCGAAGCGGGCATCGAGACGGAAAGCATTTACCGCGTCACGGCCGTATGCGAAGCGGAGCAGGAAGTGCAGGTGCGCAAGCTGATGCTGCGCTTGATCAGCGGCATGCCGGCGCTGATGCTGCAATCCTTGCACAGCGAAGACGCGGCACAGGCGGGACGCATTGAAGTGCGCGCCGACCTGCTCACACCTTTGTCCAGCCTGGGATTGCTGGAGCAAATCGTCAGCCAGGTCAGCCTGGAAGGCAGCGTCTCGGCCGTGCGCTGGGCGCTGGTCAACAACGCGGAATTTGTCGCCGAGCGGGGAGTGTGATGATGAAAAAATTCTTCCATTGGTTTACCAGGCGCGCTCCCATCGTGGCCACCTACCGCCTGAGCATCACCTGCCCTGCGGCGCAGGCCGACCACGTGGTGCGCCTGCTGCTGGCCGAACTCAAGGGCGCTGGCCTGGCGCCGTCGCAAATGCTGCGCAGCTGGGACGCAGCCAGGCAAGTGGTGCAGCTGATCGCCACGGTGCTATGCCAGGCCGTACAGCGCGCCGTGCTGGTGCGCTTCGTCAACCGCGCGGGTGCCTGGCCACAAGTGCGGCAAGTGCGCTGGGAAGGCGTGGCACCCTCAATCTGACGCTGGCAGGCGTATGCTGAACAGCGCGCCGCCAGCGGGGAGATTCTGCGCCTCGATACTGCCGCCATACGCGTGCACGATGGCTTGCGACAGGGCCAGGCCCAGGCCGAAGCCGGGTGCCTCGCCCGCGCGCGCCTTGGCGCCGCGGTAAAAACGCTCGAACAGATGCGGCAAGTCTTCCACGCCAATGCCCGCTCCTGCGTCCGCCACGCCCACCAGCGCATGCTCGCCCTCGCGCCGCGCATGGACGCTGATGACGCTGTCGGGCGGCGAAAACTTCACAGCGTTATCGAGCAGGTTGGCCAGCACCAGGTCCACCGGACCGGCCGCCACCCGCGCGTGCACGGCCACGCCTTCATCGAAGACGATACGGATGCCGCGCTGCGCTGCCGGCCTTTCCAGGCGCTGCACGGCCGCGCGCACGAGCGGATTGAGTGCGATGGTTTCCACGGCATTGCGCTCCTGGCCCGCATCGAGGCGCGTGAGCATCAGCAATTCTTGCACCAGGGTCGTCAAGCGCTGCACTTCATCGAGACAAGAGGCCAAGGCATCGACATATTCAGCGGCCTCGCGCGGGCGGCGCAAGGTGATTTCGATTTCCGTGCGCAGGCGCGACAGCGGTGAGCGCAGTTCGTGCGAGGCGTCAGCCGTGAAGCGGCGCTGCGCATCATAGCCGTGCTGCAGGCGTTCCAGCATGGCATTGAGGGTATCGACCAGACGGCCGATCTCGTCTTGCGTACCGGGATGCGGCAGGCGCTGGTGCAAGCTCGCTTCGCCGATCGAATGCGCCTGCCGCACCACGTCGTCGATGGCGCCCAGCACACGGCGCGTGAGCATTTCGCCTGCCAGCCCCACGGCCGCCAGCAAGGCCAGCGCCATGGCGCCAAACAGCACGGTGGCCGCAGCCAGCACATGGTTGGCGTCGTCCAGCGAACCGGCCACCTGCACCGCCAGGCGCGAGCCGGATGTGGCTACGGGGATGGAAACCATGCGCAGCGGCTCCTCGCCAAACTTGGGTAGCGTTTCAAAGACAGTCTCGCCGGCCGCCAGGCGCGCCAGCAAGGCCGGTGGCGCCGGTAACTGCGCCGCTTCCAGGTTGCGGCTGCGCGCCAGCACGCGGCCTTCATTATCGATGATCTGTACCAGGCGATCGAGCCGCGTCAAAGAAGGCGGCGCCTGACCCGACGCCACCTCGTGCACCTGCACGGGCTGGCGCGGCGCAGCGGGCAGCATGGCCATTTCCGTCTCGGCCAGTGCCAGCAGGGCCGCGTCGAGCTGGCCATGCACGGCGCGCGACAGGCCCCAGTAGCCGGCCAGCGCGGTACAGGCGACGATGGCAAGGATGGCGGCCAGGTGCACCCGCAGCAGGCGCTTGCGAAAGCTAGCCACCGTTATTTTCCGCCAGCCGGAAACCGCGTCCGCGCACCGTATGTATCAATGGCGGCAAGCCAGGCGCATCCACCTTGCCCCGCAAGTTGCGTACGTGAACATCGATCAAGTTGTCGATACCAATCAGGTCCGCCTGCCATATTTGTTCGGCCAGGCGAGCGCGACTGACTACTTCGCCCGCCTGGCGCAGCAAGATCAATAGAATCGCATATTCCTTGGGCGTAAGCACCAGCGGCACGCCAGCGCGCGTCGCCTGATGGCTGACAGGATCGAGCGTCAAGTCGGCCAGCGCCAGCACCAGCGGGCGGCTGATATCGGAGCGGCGCAGCAAGGCGCGGATACGCGCCAGCAGTTCCTCGAATTCGAACGGTTTGGTAAGGTAATCGTCGGCGCCCGTGTTCAGGCCCGCCACCCGGTCGGCCGTGGCGTCGCGCGCGGTGAGCATCAGCACGGGCGTCTGAATGGCGCGCGCGCGCAAGTCACGGCAAAAATCGATGCCCTGCTTGCCCGGCAACATCCAGTCCAGCACGATCACATCGTAATCGACGGCGTAGCTTTCGTCCTCGCCTTGCTCGGCGCTGTGCACTACGTCGACCACGAAGCCTTCTTCCTGCAAGCCGCGCGCCAGCAGGCGCGCCGCCTTGCGGTCGTCTTCCACCAAGAGGATTCTCATGCCTGCTTTTCCTGTTGCGCTGCGTTTTACATGCTCGCATTTTACCGCGCCGCACCATCTGCGCACGGAACCTGAAGAATGATTCAGGCATTCTTGGGCGCTTCTTCAGGACGGCATTGCTATGCTTTCGCGGCGCTGTAGTGCGCCCGTTCTCATGACGCTACCCGCCCCCCTGACCGCCCGCCTGGGCATGGCAGCGACGCATGCCCCATCATCATCAACAAGAAGGAAACAAGGGATGAACACGACCACCCCCAACACCATCGGCGCCTGCTACGCGCTCGCCGTGGCCGTCAGTTGCTCACTGCTCTGCGGCTGCGAAAAACCGACGCTAGCGCTCACGCCGCCGGCCCAAGCGACGCATCTGGACGACGGCAGCATCGCCGTCGACAACATGTCTCCCCTGCGCCAGCGCTTGCAGATCGCCGCCGTGCTGGAACAGGATATCGCCACCCAGACGGAGGCGCCGGGCAGCATCGAAGCGATGCCGGAAAAAATGGTAAAAATCACCGCGCCCCTGGCCGGGCGCATCACCAGCTTGCAGCGTTTGCTGGGCGACAGCGTCAAGGCGGGCGACCCGCTGTTCACTCTGGACTCCGCTGAACTGAGCGCCGCCTACGCAGACGACAGCAAGGCGCGCTCCGCCCTGCTGCAGGCGCGCCAGGAATTGGCGCGCCAGAAAATCCTGTTCGAGGCGCAGATCGCCGCGCGCAAGGAATACGAAGCGGCGCAGGCGATTTACGACCAGGCCGGCAGCGACGCCCAGGCCAGCGCCGACAAGCTGGCCCAATACGGTGCCAGCGCGCGCGGTTCGCACCGCAACTACGTCCTGCACTCGCCCATCGCCGGCACCGTGATCGCCATGGATGGTGCCCAGGGCGGCTACTGGAACGATATCAATGCACCCATCATGACGGTGGCCGATCTGTCCACCGTGTGGCTGTCGGCCAACGTGGCCGAAAGGGACTTGGCGCAAGTGGCAGTGGGACAACAAGCGCGCATCAGCGTCGATGCCTGGCCCGGCAAGAACTTCGAGGGCAAGGTCGCTTATGTCGGCGCGGTGCTCGATCCCGAGACGCGCACGGTGAAAGTGCGCGTGGCCATCGACAACCGCGGCGGCACCTTCAAGCCCGGCATGTTCGCCCGCGCAAATTTTGCCGGCGCCAGCCGCCGCGCCATTCTGGTGCCCGCGTCCGCCGTGCTGCAAAGTGGTTTGTTGACGCGTGTGATGGTCGAACGCGACCCGTTGCACTTCGCGCCGCGCACGGTGGAAGTGGGTGCCAGCCATGGCGGGCAGGTGGAAATCCTCGCTGGCCTGAAGGCGGGCGAGCGCATCGTCGTCAAAGAAGGAGTGCTGCTCAATGATTGAACGTTTCATCGCTACCTGCTGCCAACGGCGCGGCATCGTCTGGCTGATACTGCTGTTCGTCGCCGCCTATGGCGTCTACTGCTGGAAGCAGCTGCCCATCGAAGCCTATCCCGACATCGCCGACGTCACCTCGCAAATCGTCACGCAGGTGCCGGGCCTGGGCGCCGAGGAAATCGAGCAGCAAATCACTATTGCGCTGGAGCGCGCCCTGCTGGGCACGCCGGGCATGCATGTGCTGCGCACGCGCAGCCTGTTCGCGCTGTCGCTGGTCACGGTGGTATTTGACGATGGCAGCGATGGCTACTTCACGCGCCAGCGGCTGCAGGAGCGCCTCGCCAGCATCACCTTGCCATACGCGGCCAAGCCGGGGCTAGACCCCTATACCTCGCCCACGGGCGAAATCTACCGCTACACGCTGGAATCGAAAACACGCTCCTTGCGCGAACTGTCCGAACTGCAGTTCTGGAGCGTGATGCCGCGCCTGCAGCAAGTGCGCGGCGTGGCCGACGTCAGCAATTTCGGCGGCCTGACGACACAGTTCATGCTGGAACTCGACCCAGAAAAACTGGACAGCTACGGCTTGTCGCTGGCGCAGGTCAAGGACGCCATCAACGCCAACAACATCAGCGGCGGTGGCAGCACCATCGACCGCGGCCAGCAATCGTACGTGGTGCGCGGCGTGGGCTTGCTCCATTCGCTGGGCGACATGGGCAACGTCGTCGTCAGCAGCAAGAACGGCGTACCCGTGCTGGTAAAGGACCTGGGCAAACTCGCCTACGGCAACGTGGAGCGGCGCGGCATCCTGGGCAAGGATGACAACCCCGACACCATCGAAGGCATCACCTTGCTGCTGAAGGACTTCAATGCGTCCGAAGCGCTGGCCGGCATCCATGCGGCCGTCGATGACTTGAACACCAATGTGCTGCCCAAGGATGTGAAAGTGGTGCCCTACCTGGACCGCAGTTCGCTGATCGACGCCACCGTGCACACGGTCGGCCTTACCCTGGGCGAAGGCATGCTGCTGGTCGCCCTGGTGCTGCTGCTGTTCCTGGGCAGCCCGCGCGCCGCGGCCATCGTCGCGCTGACGATCCCGCTGGCACTGCTGATCGCCTTCATCTTCATGCACCATTTTAAAATTCCCGCCAATTTGCTGTCGCTGGGGGCGATTGACTTCGGCATCCTCGTCGATGGCTCGGTGGTGGTGCTGGAAAACATGCTGCGCCGCCGTGAACGGGAACAGGAGCGGGCCCTCACGCTGCAGGATGCCATCGAGGCGACCCTGCAAGTAGCGCGCCCCATCATGTTCGGCATGGCCGTCATCATCGCTGCCTATTTGCCCCTGTTCGCCTTCCAGCGCATTGAGTACAAACTGTTTTCGCCCATGGCATTTACGGTGGGCGCAGCGCTGGTGGGCGCGCTGGTCGTGGCGCTGCTGCTGATTCCGGGCCTGGCCTGGCTGGCTTTGCGCAAGCCGCAGCGCACCTTCCACAACCGCGTGCTGGAACAGCTGGCGGCCGCCTATGGCCGCTTCCTCGAACGCATGGTGGGTCGCAAGCGCTGGGTGGTGGCGGTGTGCGCCGCCTCGCTGGCAGGATTGGTGTTCCTGGGTGGCAGTATCGGACGCGACTTCCTGCCCTATCTCGATGAAGGCTCCTTGTGGCTGCAGGTGCAGATGCCTCCCGGCATCACCCTGGGCAAGGCCTCCGCGATGGCGAGTGAACTGCGCCGCGCCGCGCTGGAATTCCCGGAGGTGTCGAGCATCGTCACGCAGACGGGGCGCAACGACGACGGCACCGATTACTGGACGCCATCGCACATCGAGGCGAGCGTGGGCCTGCATCCGTACAAGAGCTGGAAGTCGGGCCTGAGCAAGCAGCAGCTGATCGCAAAAATGCAGCAGCGCTTCGCCCGCATGCCCGGCTATACGGTGGCTTTCATGCAGCCGATGATCGATGGCGTGCAAGATAAATTATCGGGCGCGCACAGTGACCTGACGGTGAAAATCTTCGGCAACGACCTCGACGAAGTGCGCGCCATCGCTGGCAAGGTGGCGCGCATATTGCAAGGCGTCCCCGGCGCCTCCGACGTGGCGGTGGACGTGGAGCCGCCACTGCCGAACCTGAAAGTGGAGCTGGACCGGGCCAAGGCAGCCCGCTACGGCATCAACGCGGCCGAGGTGGCCGACCTGATTTCCACCGGCATCGGCGGCGCGCCCATCGGCCAAGTCTACGTGGGCGAGAAAAGCTACGACATCGCCGTGCGCTTCCCGCCCGCCGCGCGCGCCGACCCGGATGCCATCGCCAAACTGATGCTCACCGCTGCCAACGGCGCCAGGATTGCACTGGCACAGGTGGCAAGCATTAGCACCACCTCGGGCGAAAGCGTGATCGTACGCGAAATGGGACGGCGCCACATCATCGTGCGCCTGAATGCCCGCGGGCGCGACCTGGCCGGCTTCCTGGCCGAAGCACGGCCCCTGGTGGCGCAAGCCGTGGCAGACGAGCACCAGCGCATCAGCGTCGAATGGGGCGGCCAGTTCGAAAACCTGCAACGCGCGCAGAGCCGATTGGCCCTGATACTGCCGATGACCCTGGGTGCCATGTTCCTGCTGCTGTTTGGCCAATTCGGCAACCTGCGCCAGGCCGCACTGGTCTTGCTGGCCGTGCCACTGGCGATGCTCGGTGGCTTGGCCGCGCTGCACCTGCGCGGCATGAGCTTGAATGTTTCGAGCGCAGTGGGCTTCATCGCCCTGTTCGGCGTGGCGGTATTGAATGCCGTCCTGATGCTGGCGCAAATCAATCGCTTGCGCGCCGACGAGGGCCGCAGCCTGCGCGACGCCGTGCTTGAAGGCGCGCGTGAGCGCATGCGTCCCGTGCTGATGACGGCCACCGTGGCTGCCCTGGGCCTGACGCCGGCCATGCTGGCGACGGGCCTGGGCAGCGACGTGCAGCGCCCGCTCGCTACCGTGGTAGTGGGCGGGCTGGTGACGGCAACGGCGCTAACCCTGCTGCTGTTGCCAGCCCTGTATTACCTGATCGAGGCGTGCATACAAAAACGCCTGAACGACAAAGGAGTGAAGCATGACACGTTTTAATCTACTGCTGACGGCCTGGCTGATCGCGCCCAGCGCCATTGCCAGCCCCTTGAACTTCGACACCTATCTGGCTGCCGTGGAAAAAAATAGCCTGGAGCTGCAGGCGCAGCAGACCAGCATCGTCTCGGCCAAGGCCGGCATCGGTATCGCCGGCTTGCGTCCCGATCCCGAATTCACGCTCGGCGCCACGCGCGAGACGGTGCGCAGCGTCGAACACCGTCCCGTCACGTGGAACCCGGCCATCAGCATGGCTATCGAGACGGGCGGCAAGCGCGCTGCGCGCATCAAGGCCGCGCACAGCAATGTCGCGCTGGCCGAGGCAACGGTGGCCGGCTTCAAGTACGAGCTGTATGCGACGGCCGCCGCTGCGTTTACGCAAGCGTGCCGCACGCGCGAAGTCGCCGCGCGCAAGCAGCAGACCATGGCAGCGCTGTCGACAGTGGTGCAAGCGAACGCCGTGCGGCGCAAGGCCGGCGATGTGGGCGGCATCGAGCTGCTGCAGTCGCGCGTGGAACGCGACCAGTTTCAGGCCGACCTGGCGCAGGCACTCGGCGAGCTGGACAGCGCCATGCTGGCCCTGTCGCCGCCGCTGGGACGCCAGTTCGAGACGCTGTTTCCAGACGCCCAGCTGGCATGCGACTTCGCCGCGTATGAGAACAAGGATGCCAGCGTACTGGTGCCGCAGGCACTCGACGCGCGCAGCGACGTGCGCATTGCCCGCGCCACCCTGGACAAGCTGCGCGACGGCGCGGCGCTGGTGCGCGCCAACCGCTACGTCGATCCTACCGTCACGCTGGGCCTGGCAGCCGCGCGCGGCTACCATGACGGCGTCGATGGCAGCGGCAATCGCGTCGATGGCGCGGCACGTTCGCGCGCCCTCTCCCTCTCTTTGGCCATCCCCATCCCCCTGTCGCGACGCGACGAGGGTGACATAGTGCAAGCCGAAGCGGACGTGACGCAGGCGATGCTGGCCTTGCGCCAGGCGCAATTGCAAGCGGAAACGCAGGTGCGCACGGCGCAGCGTCAGCTGCGTGCGGCGCAGGACAGGCTGGCGCGCTACCGCGATGGCGTGCTGGTCGATGCGCAAACGGTGGTCGATGGCATGCGCCTGTCTTACGTCAAAGGCAATGCCTCGCTGCTGGAGTGGCTGGCGGCGCAGCGTTCGGCCGATGAAGCTTACCAGGGCTATGTGCAGGCGCGCGCCGATGCCGCCATCGCCAGTACACAGCTGCAACTGGCGATCGGCCAGCGGCCGCGCTTGTAGCGGGGGAAGGTAGAAGGTAGAACGAAGAGATGCCGGCGCGGCGTGGCCGCACCGGTCACCAAGGACAGGCGATTACTGCGGCTGGGCGGGCGCGTCGCCTTCGGCCGGCGCATCTGCGGCGTCATCAGCGTCGTCCGCGTCCGGCTCATCGCCCTCGCTGCCGTCAGCTGGCTTGGGATTGTTTTTCGCTTCCAGCTTGCGCCTGGCTTTTTCCTCGGCTTTCTTCTTCTTTTCCAGCTCTTTTTGCCGTTTTTCGTATTGGAAATTTGTCTTGGCCATTTACTACCTCTTTAGTTTTTAGATGTTACAGATCAGCACATAAGACACATTATGACGTAGTTAGAGCAAACACCAAATGTTTAGCCTCGCGGATGATGCTGGGCATGCAGCAGTTTCAACCGTTCACGCGCCACATGCGTGTAAATCTGCGTGGTGGAAATATCGGAGTGCCCGAGTAACAATTGCACCACACGCAAGTCCGCGCCGTGGTTCAGTAAATGCGTAGCGAATGCGTGGCGCAGGGTGTGCGGCGACAGCGGCGCCGTGATGCCGGCATGCATCGCATGTTTCTTGATCAGCACCCAGAACATTTGCCGCGTCATGGCGCCCCCGCGCCGCGTGACGAACAGCGCATCATCCATCTGGCCATCGAGGATCACGCCGCGCGCCTGCTTCAGGTAGCGCTCGATCCATAGCCGCGCCTGCTCTCCGAACGGCACCAGGCGCGTCTTGCTACCCTTGCCCGTGATGCGCAGCACGCCATCGTTCAAGCTCAATTCCACCGACTTCAAGTCCACCAGTTCCGACACGCGCAAGCCGCTCGCGTACATGAGTTCGAGCATGGTGCGCTCGCGCAGGCCCAGCGGCGTGCTCACGTCGGGCGCCGCCAGCAGCGCTTCCACCTGCGCTTCGCTCAGGGTATGCACGAAGCGCGCGGGCTGCTTGGCCGAGACCATCTTCAGGCAGGGGTCAGCGGCGATATGCTTGTGGCGCAGGGCCAACTGGTAAAAGCGCTTGAGCACGGACAAGCGCCGGTTCGACGACGTCGCCTTGCTCTCGTCGTGGCGGGCGGCGAAATACGCTGCGATATCGGCCGCGCAAACCTCGTACAGGCTCTCGCGCCCGGGCCGCGCCACTTCCAGCCAGCGTGCGAACAGACGCATATCGCGCCGGTAAGCGTCGAGCGAGTTTTTCGACAAGCCATCCTCGAGCCACAGGCTGTCGCAGAATTCATCGATGAGTGTCGTATTATCGGGTGCCAGCAGGCTGTTCATGATCGTTTTGACCATCCTATGCCCATGACGCCAAATGGCGCGGCCACGATGGCGCTGAACAGCGCACTACCCTGTTGTTTTTTCATCTACTAATTAAAGTTTAAGTGTGGCAAATATACAACTTCATGCGCTTGGTACGCGCTGCCGATTATGCACCGTCTGCGGGCAGATGGGCGGACGTTATCCGCGCACGAAAAAAAAGCGCACCGTCGGTGCGCTTCAAATATTGCTTCACGTTCCCGGTCGTTTGAGCCCAGCTGTGCCGACTTGTGGCCGCAGACAGCGGTGACCCAACGACTTCTGTGAAACGTGTGTCTCCTCAATATATCCCCGGCATCAATACCGTTTTTATAGACCACTCCCCCACTAAGCTTGTTACCAATTCTGCATTTCAGCCTTGCTACCGAGACGCATAAGCATAGACGTTTTTCCCCTCAAGGCGCCCCATCATAGCGCATATATTCGGCGGAATCGACTTTTTTTGCGCCATGACGGGGACAACCATTTTAGTTGTAAATTAAATTTGGCAGCCACAGCGAGATTTGTGGTACGTAAGTAATCAGCATCAGGAAGGCCAGCATTGTCATCAGCCATGGCATCACGGCCACGGTCAACTCCGAGATACCCATCTTGGTGATGCCGGACGCCACGTACAGATTTAAGCCCACCGGCGGATGGCACATGCCGACCTCCATATTGACCACGATCAAGATGCCGAAGTGCACAGGATCGATACCGAGCTTCATGGCGACGGGGAACAAAATCGGCGCCATGATCAGCACGATGGACGACGGTTCCATGACGTTACCAGCCAACAACAGCAGCACGTTCACTACGAGCAAGAAGCTGATCACGCCCAAGCCCTTGCCCGTGATCCACTCGGCCATCGCTTGCGGGATGTTTTCGCTGGTCATCAGGAACGAGAACAGCACGGCATTGGTGATGATGTATAACAGCATCGCCGACATGGCGGCCGAATCAAGCAAGACCTTGCCCACTTGCTTGATCTTCAAGTCCTTGTAGACGAAGACGGCAATGATGAAGGCATACACGGCAGCCATGGCAGCCGCTTCGGTCGGCGTGAAGGCACCCGAGTAGATGCCGCCCATGACGATGACGATCAGCAGCAAG
The DNA here is from genome assembly GCF_051380805.1 of Janthinobacterium paucivorans. Classification (NCBI taxonomy): domain Bacteria; kingdom Pseudomonadati; phylum Pseudomonadota; class Betaproteobacteria; order Burkholderiales; family Oxalobacteraceae; genus Janthinobacterium; species Janthinobacterium paucivorans. Next base: position 39,122 of record NZ_JBNYXR010000019.1, on the reverse strand, counting down.
CCCCAGGCGCTCTTCTTGAACGTGACGAAGCGCTCCTTCCAGCTGGCCTTCTTCATGCGCGGATAGTTGTTCTTGCGCGCCAGGAACCACGTGGTCAAGCCCAGCAGCATGGCCAGCATCAAGCCGGGAATCACGCCCGCCATGAACAGTTTGCCCACCGAGGTGTTGGTACTGACGGAATACATCACCATCACGATCGACGGTGGAATCAGGATGCCCAGCGCCCCCGAAGTGGTGATGACGCCGGCGCCAAAGCCGCGTGGGTAACCCTGCTTGACCATGGCCGGCAGGATGATGGAGCCAATCGCCACCACCGTGGCAGGGCTGGAGCCGGAAACGGCGGCAAACAGCGCGCAGGCCATCACGCCAGCCAGCGCCAGGCCGCCATGCCAGTGACCGACCATGGAGCTGGCGAAGTTGATCATGCGCCGCGCCACCCCGCCATGCGTGAGGAAGTTACCCGCCAAGATAAAAAATGGAATGGCCATGATCTCGAACTTCTCGATGCCCGTGAAAATCTTCAGAGCCACCGACTCGATGGGCACACTGGTCATGGTAAACAAGAAAGTGAGCACCGTCAGGCCCAGCGAAATGGAGATCGGCATGCCGGTCAGCATCAGCGCCAGCAGCAACACAAAAATAATCAGCGCGTTCATGCCTTGGCTCCTTTTTCTTCCGCCGTCAATTCTTCTTCCAGCCCCTCGACATGCGAATGGTCATGTTTTGGCAAAGCGCCGGTCTGGATGAAATGCACCATCACTTGCAGGAAGCGGAAGCACATCAGGTAGGAACCCAGCGGCACGGCCAGATAGACCAGCCACATCGGCACTTCCATGTCGGCCGAGGTCTGGTCCGTGTGGCCAATCGACCACACGAAGCTGGCGCCCAAGGTACCGACGATGCCCGTAAACAGGGCACCGGCGGCCAGGCCAAAGACGATGAAGCGGTCGCGCCAGCGCGGGTTCATGCGGTTGACCAGTACGTCAACGCCCACGTGAATACCGGTGCGCACGCCATACGCGGCGCCAAACTTGGCCATCCAGACAAACATGTAGATGCACAGTTCCTGAGCCCAGCTGGTGTTGATTTGTATCAGGAAGTCTTGCAGGCCAGGTATCGGCAGGCCTGCCAGGTAGCGGTGCACGACCGCGACGAAAATGATGAAGGTGGCGGCGCCCATCAGGGACGCAATCAGCCACTCTTCCAGATGATCCAGAAATTTCATGGTGGACTTTCAAAGAATGCGGGTACACGCACTCCCGCGCAGGAGGCGCAGGAGCGGTTCATGCCATGGGCAGGGGCTGCCCTGCCTACCGCGCCGGGAGGCGCAGCCAGCGCGACTTACTTCGCACTTTCCTTGTTGATGGCAGAGATCAGATCCTTGCCGATGCGCTCTTCCATGGCCTTTTGCACAGGCGCCAGGGCCTTGCGCCATTCCGCCTGTTCCTGCGCCGTCAAGGTATAGATCTGCGTCTTGCCGGCTTTCTTGATGGCGTCGATGGCCTGGTCGTTATCGCGCTGGGCGATGGCTTTTTCAAACGTGGTCGTTTCGCGCATGGCTTTTTCCAGCTGCGCGCGTATATCGGGCGGCAAGCCATCCCAGAATTTCTTGTTGACGATGACGGCATAGCCGAGGTAACCGTGGTTCGACACGGTCACGTGCTTTTGCACTTCATGCATCTTTTGCGTATACATATTCGATGGCGGATTTTCCGTGCCGTCGACCACGCCCGTCTGCAGCGCCTGATACACTTCCGAGAAGGCCAGCACTTGCGGATTGGCACCCAGCGCGCGCATCTGCGCGTCGAGTACCTTGGACGACTGGATGCGCATTTTCAAGCCCTTGAAGTCGGCCGGGTTGTGCAAGGGCTTGTTGGCCGACATCACCTTGAAGCCATTGTCCCAGTAGGCCAGGCCCGTGATACCCTTGGGCTCCAGCTTTTTCAGCAGACTCTTGCCGATTTCGCCTTCGGTGATGTTGTACAAGGCCGTCTTGGTAGGAAAGATGTAGGGCAAGTCGAAGGCTTCGAATTCCTTCACGCCCAGCGGGCCGAACTTGGCCAGCGATGGCGCCAGCATTTGCACGGCGCCCAGTTGCAGGGCTTCGAGTTCTTCCTTGTCCTTGTACAGCTGGCTGTTCGGGTACAGTTCGACCTTGACCTTACCATTCGTGGCTTTTTCGGCCAGCTGCTTGAAACGCTCGGCGGCCTGGCCTTTCGGCGTGTCGGTGGCCACGACGTGGCTGAACTTGATGACGATGGGCGCTTGCGCGTAGGCGTGAACGCCGGCGGTGGTGCCGATGGCGGCGCACAGCGCGACGAACAAGGTTTTCATTTGTGGCAGTTGCATGCTTGTCTCCTCAATGGTTTTAAAAACACTTTATTATTTGTCTAATTCGATACTCTGACAAAGAAACCGCCCCGGCTATTGTGGTTAACCACAATAGCCGGCTGCCGATAAGCCGCTACCCTGCCAGCCATGCCGACACCCCCCACCCTTGCGCGCCGCTTCAAGCTATCGAGCCCGATGCGCTGGCTGCTGCCCGTTATCCTGCTGCTGCTGTTCCTCTCCATCCTGTTCTGGCTGCCCTGGCAGGCGCGCCAGATGGAGAGCAACGAGCGCCAGGAGCAACTCATCGCCGACACGCTGTGGGTGGAGCAAACCATCCGCTTTCAACTGGCGCGCAACGAGGAAAGCCTGTTTAACCTGGGCGTCGATATCGCCAGCGCCTCGCTGGGTACGGAAAAAGTGCACGAACGGCTGCAGCAGATGCTGCGCAATGGCCGCGAATTGCAACGCGTGCTGTGGCTCGACGCCAGCGGCAAGATGCTGGCCAGCAGCGACAACAGCCTGCCCCCTGCCGTGTCGTTTTCGCCGGCCTCGCTGACGGCGTCCGACAATGCGCGCCGTTTGCACCGGGGCCAATATGCGCAGCCGGCGCAGCAGAGCGGCTTTCCCGATGCGCCGCCAGGCGCCATGCTGATGGATTACTACCAGCCCCTGTTCGATGGCCAGCGCTATGTGGGCAGCCTGGTGGCCACCTACCAAATCAGCAGCCTGCTCGATGAAATGGTACCGTGGTGGTTCGCCCAGGATAACCAGATTTCACTGATCGACCGTGACGACAAGGTGCTGGCGCGACGCGCCGCCGCCGGTCCCGGTCACGGCGTGTACACGCACAAGCGCGCGCTCGATGTGCCCGGCGCCAACATTATCCTGTTTACCGACAGCGTGAAAAGCCAGCCCAAGCTGCTACCCAATTTGCTGGTCGGCTCGGTTATTGCCCTGTCGCTGGGTTTGCTATGGAGCTTGCTGGCCCTGTGGCGACATATTTCTCGCCGTCTGGTGGCCGAAGGGGCGCTGCGCCAGCAGATGCTGTTTCGCACGGCGATGGAAAACTCGCTGGTGACGGGCATGCGCGCGCGCGACCTGGAAGGCCGCGTCACGTATGTGAATCCGGCGTTCTGCCAGATCGTTGGCTACCCGGCCGAGGAAATCCTGGGCTGCCTGCCGCCCATGCCCTACTGGGTACCGGAAGCACTTGAGCAATACCAGCAGCGCTTCGTCAAGGCGATGGCCGGCAATGCCACACCGCAGTTCGAAACCTATTTCCAGCGCCCCGACGGCACGCGCGTGCCCGTGCTGATCTTCGAAGCGCCGCTGGTGGACAAGAATGGCCAGCAAACAGGATGGATGGGCTCCGTGCTCGACATTTCGGAGCAAAAAAGGGTCGAGGAACTGAATCGCCAGCAGCAGGAAAAACTGCAAACGAGTTCGCGCCTGGCCACCATGGGCGAGCTGGCCTCGATGCTGGCGCATGAACTGAACCAGCCGCTGGCGGCAATTTCCAGCTACACCACGGGCGCGCTGAACCTGATCCAGCGCGCCATCGAGCATGGCGCGCCCGTTGATCCGAACACCCTGAAGCCGGCGCTGGAACAGGCCGGCGCGCAAGCGCAACGGGCCGGCCAGATCATCCGCAGCGTGCATGATTTTGTGCGCAAGAGCGAGCCGCAGCGCCAGGATATCGCCATCCGCACCCTGATCGACGGCATCCGCGCGCTGATCGACCTGCAGGCGCGCAAATACTATGTCAGTATCCAGGAAGACCTGCCACCGGACCTGCCGCTGCTGCGCGCCGACCCCGTGATGATCGAGCAAGTGCTGCTAAACCTGACGCGCAACGCCATCGAGGCCATGCAGGATGCCGCGCCCGGACGGCGTATCCTGCGCCTGCGGGCCAGCCACGATGCGCAGCAAGGCATGGTGACGGTGGACGTGATCGACCATGGCCATGGTATTGCGCAAGACGTGGCCGAGCGGCTGTTCTCGCCATTTTTCTCGACCAAATCCGAAGGCATGGGCATGGGCCTGAACATCTGCCGCACCGCCATCGAATTTCACGGCGGCGCGCTGACCTTCAGCACCAACCCTGCTGGCGGTACGATCTTTACATTCAGCGTGCCGGCTGCGCCGTGCCCGCAGCACCAAGCACCAAGCACTGACGAATAACGAATAACGACGAGCCGGAGACACCATGCTACACATCATCGACGACGAAGAGGTCGTACGCGACTCCCTGTCCTGGCTGGCCGCCTCGCGCAGCATCGAGGCGCGCATCTACGCCAGCGCCCAGCAATTCCTCGATAGCTTCGACGGCAGCTTCGACGCCGCCGGCGACTGCGTGCTGCTCGACGTGCGCATGCCCGACATGAACGGCATCGCCCTGTTTGACCAGCTGGTCAAGCGCGACCTGACGGCGCGCCTGCCCGTCATTTTTCTCACCGGCCACGGCGACGTGCCGATGGCCGTCGACAGCCTGAAGCGCGGCGCCTTCGATTTCTTTGAAAAGCCATTCAACGACAACGACCTGATGGACCGCGTGCAACTGGGCCTAGCCAACTCGCGCCAGGCGGGCGAGCTGGCCGCCGTGCACGCGCGTCTGGCCACCCTGTCGACGCGCGAACGCGAAGTACTGGAGCTGATTTTGGCGGGCAAGATGAACAAGGTGGTGGCCGACAAGCTGGGCATCAGCATGCGCACCGTGGAAGTCCACCGCGCGCATATCTTCGACAAGATGCAGGTCAAGACGGCGGTGGAGCTGGCGGGGTTGTTGAAGTAAACCACAAACCCAAGTTCTTGACGCCGGGGTCGGACGGGGATGCCGAATCCCTCAGGGTCCGTCCCCAGTCTTCGCTTTGGGGCGCAGGCAGGTCCATCAGTCATCATGCAGCCGCGCTGCGCCTGCCGGCGGCGCAGGCGTGCCTGATGCTTGAAGCAGGTTTGCGCGCAGCCGATGGTGTCGCGGTCTAGGCGAGGTCCAGGTAAAGTCTAAGCGATGCCGTGCAGGGCCAGCGCCCATTCCACGTGCTCGCGCACGATGGCCGACGGGTGCTCGCGGCGCGATAGCAGGGCCGCGACGATATCCTCCTGGCCCTTGGCCTTGGCGGCCGCATTGCCCATGCCGACGGCCAGGTTGCGCAGCCAGCGTTCGTGGCCGATGCGGCGGATCGCGCTGCCTTCCATGCGGCGATTGAATTGCTCTTCGGTCCAGGCGAACAGTTCCAGCATGCCGGCGCTGCCCAGGCTGTGACGCTCATCGAAATCGGGCACCACGGCGCGCTGGGCGAACTTGTTCCACGGACAGACGGTCTGGCAATCGTCGCAGCCATACACCTTGTTGCCGATCAAAGGGCGCATCTCGACGGGAATGGCGCCCTTCAATTCGATCGTCAGGTAAGAGATACAGCGGCGCGCATCGAGCTGGTGCGGCCCCAGGATGGCTTGCGTCGGGCACACCGTGATGCAAGCCGAGCACTGGCCACAGCGTGGCGTTTCCGGAGGGTCGACGGGCAGCGGCACGTCGATGAGGATCTCGCCGAGAAAAAAGAAGGAACCGCCCTGGCGATTGATCAGCAAGGTGTGCTTGCCGCGCCAGCCCAGCCCGCCCTTTTGCGCCAGTTCGACTTCCATCACGGGCGCCGAATCGCTGAAGACGCGGTAGCCGAAGTCACCGATCTCGCCCTTGATGCGCTCGGCCAGCTGCTGCAGGCGCGAACGCATTACCTTGTGGTAGTCGCGGCCGCGCGCATACACGGAGATCACGGCGGCCGTGGGGTCAGCATCGCGCGCTGCTTCGTGCGCGCGCCAATCCTGGCCCAGCGCCGGCGGCAGATAATTCATGCGCGCGCTGATGGCGCGCACCGTGCCCGGCACCAGCTCGGCTGGACGCGCACGCTTCATGCCGTGGCTGGCCATGTAATCCATTTCGCCGTGATACCCTGCGGCTAGCCAGGCTTGCAAGGGCGCTTCCATGTGCGACAAGTCCACATCGGCGATGCGCACCTCGGCAAAACCCAGCTCGCGCCCCCATTCTTTAATGGTGCGCGCCAGGGCGGCGAGATCGGTGACGGTGGCGGACATAGGGGACTTTACGGAAAACGGCAGGCGCGCGGGCGGTTACAATGACAGCAGCCTCTATTTTATGCGATATTACTCACACCAATCGACAATGACCGAACACTTCAAAGCCCACCTCCACGACGAAGCCGGTACCGCCGCGCTGGGCGCCGCGCTGGCGCGCGCGCTGGCGCCTGGCCTGGCAATCTACCTGCACGGCGACCTCGGTGCCGGCAAGACTGCCCTCACGCGCGCCCTGCTGCACGCAGCCGGCCATGCGGGCCATGTCAAAAGTCCTACCTATACGCTGTCCGAACCGTACACCGTGCAGCTCGATGGCCAGTCCATCAACGTCATCCACTTCGACCTGTACCGCATGGGCAGCGCCGAGGAGTTTCTCGACGCCGGTTTTCGCGAAGACTTCGACGGGCGTAATATCTGCATCGTCGAATGGCCGGAGAAAGCCGAACCGGTGCTGCCGCCGGCGGACCTGAATGTGTATTTGAGCGTTGCGGGGTCGGGACGTAATGTAGAATTGCAAGCGTCTTCTGAATTGGGTCTGTCATGCCTTCACCGTCTCAAATTCGCCCCCAACCTTTGATCTCCTCGCCCATCACCCGGCGCACGGCACTCAAGGCCGGCGGCACACTGCTGTTGTCCGTGTTCGCGCCCATGTCAGCGATGGCAGCGCAAATTCTCGCCGTGCGCGTCTGGCCGGCCGAGGACTATACCCGCGTCACGCTGGAGAACGACAGCATCCTCAAGGCGACCCACTTCATCGTCAAGGACCCCGAACGCCTGGTAGTCGACATCGAAGGGCTGGAACTCAATCCCACGCTAAAAGGCCTGGTGGCGAAGATCCAGTCGAACGACCCGTACATCAAGCAGGTGCGCGTGGGCCAGAACCGGCCCAACGTGGTGCGCCTGGTGTTCGACCTGAAGGAAGAAGTCACGCCGCAGCTGTTTACGCTGCCGCCGGCCGGCTCCTACAACCACCGCCTGATCTTCGATCTGTATCCCGTGCGCGAGCCGGACCTGATCGCGCAAATGATCGAAAAGGGCGACTGGTCGAGCGACCCGGCCAAGCCTTCTATGTCCGGCACGCATACGCCGCCACCGGCGCTACCCCTGCCCGACAGCGGCAAGCCGCCCTTGGCCGCAGTGGCGCCACCGGTCGCGCCGCTGGTGCCGCCGCTGCCCAATATGCGTCCGGAACAGCGCCCCGAAGCGCGTTCGCTGCCGGGCCAGAAAGTGCTGCGCATGATTACCATCGCGCTCGACCCTGGCCATGGCGGCGAGGATCCTGGCGCCTTAGGCAGCAGGGGCAGTCGCGAAAAAGACGTGGTGCTGGCCATCGCCAAACGCCTGAAAACAAAGCTGGAACTGCAAAGCAATATGCGCGTCATGCTCACGCGCGACGCCGATTTCTTCGTCCCGCTGGGCATGCGCGTGGAAAAGGCGCGCAAGGTACAGGCCGACCTGTTCGTCTCGATCCACGCCGACGCGTTCATCCAGCCGACGGCGCGTGGCTCGTCCGTCTTCGTGCTGTCCGAAAAGGGTGCTACCTCGACGGCTGCGCGCTGGCTGGCCAACAAGGAAAACCAGGCCGACCTGATCGGCGGCGTGAACGTGAAAAACCACGACCAGCAGCTGGCCAGCGTGCTGCTCGACCTGTCGACGACGGCGCAGATCAATGACAGCATGAAGCTGGGCAAGGCTGTGCTACGCGAAATCGGCGGCATCAACCGCCTGCACAAGGGCTCCGTCGAGCAGGCCGGCTTCGCCGTACTGAAAGCACCCGACATCCCTTCCATCCTGATCGAGACGGCCTTCATCTCGAATCCGGAAGAAGAGGCCAAGCTGACCGACAACGTCTACCAGGACCAGCTGGCCGACGCCATCGTCACGGGCATCAAGAATTACTTTGCCAAGAATCCACCGCTGGCGAAAAGCCGCCTGACCTGACATGGACACCCGCATGAGCAAGAGCACTTTTGGCCAGCTGCCGGCCGTGACCATCCGCGCCGCCGATGGCGCGCAGGCCAGCGTCACCCTGTATGGCGGCCATCTGGTGTCGTGGCAAACCAGCGACGGCCAGGAGCGCCTGTTTTGCAGCCGCGCCTCAAGCCTCGACGGCAGCCGCGCCATCCGCGGCGGCGTACCCGTGATCTTTCCGCAATTCGGCGCGCGCGGCACGGGCATGCGCCACGGCTTTGCACGCGTGGCAAACTGGCAGCTGGAAGCCAGCGGCGAAGCCGATGGCGCCGCCTATGCGCAATTTGTTTTGCACCACACGGACCTGCCGGAGGCGATCGGCGCCGCCTGGCCAAGGGCCTTCACCCTGCGCCTGCGCGTGGCAGTGCGAGGCCAATCGCTGCAGCTGAGTCTATCCGTGCACAACACGGGCGAGCAGGCGTTTGCGTTCTCGGCCGCGCTGCACAGCTATTTCGCGATTGATCAATTGAGCCTGGCGCGCGTTGGCGGCCTGCAGCGCGTGCGCTATTCGGACGACACGCCTCAAGAGGCATTACAGGCGCAAGAGTGGCTGCAATTTGACGACAAACTGGACCGCATCTACTACCAGTTGCCGGGGGCGATCAACCTGCAATCGGGCAGCCACACCCTGCGCCTAGAGCAGCAGGGCTTTACCGATGCCGTCGTGTGGAATCCGGGCGCGCAAGACGCGGCCGCCCTGCCCGACCTGGCCGACGACGAATACCAGCGCTTCATCTGCATCGAGCCAGCACTGATCGAGCCCGATATGCTCGCTGCCGGCGCCGAATGGACCGGCCACCAGCACATTGAGGTCAAACCCGCCGGGTCTGATCCCACCTCAATTTGATTCTTTGATGATGCGCCCATTAGCGGGCTGGATTGGCCGCGCATTCAAGGGGTACAAACGGCTGAACAAGGCCATCTGCGCTGGCGATGCCTGCACCGGCTGCTTCATCACCAGCCACAGCACGCCTTCGCTGCAAGGCGGCGACGTCAACGATCCCATGTAAGTATAGTAATCGCGCCGCGTCGGCAGCATCTCGGCCGGGTCAAGCAAGATGGTGGGCTGCATGGTCTGGAATTTTTCCAGTGGCAGATTGTTCCACACGGTCTGGATGGTCGCCTGCGGCGCGCCGCGTTCCAGCAGCAGCGCCAGCACGGCCAGCCGGCCTTCCGCGTCGCGGTGCACCAGGTGCACCACCATTTCAAAGGCCTTGCCGTTGATGCGTTCTTCGGACGGGCGGTGGAAATGGAATTGCTGTAGCTCGAACATGCGGTTCTGCACCGTGATGTAATTGCCGCCACTCACCCCTACCTGCACCGTGTGGCCATTGTCGACTACATTGAACGACGAAGGATGATAGTCAAAGCTGATCTGTTCGAGTTCCACCTTCATGCCATCGCGGATATCGATCGGCGACTGGCGGCTGCCATTGCCGCACCTGGCCCAGTCGACATTGATCTTGCCCCAGTTTTCCGGGCCGCTGTCGCCCTCGTACGACCAGTGCGTGGCGCGCGGCACGGAAGGTAGTGGCGGTGGTGCCGCTTTCACCACGGTGGCGCGCTTGGCGCGGGCGGCGGCGCGGGCGGCCTGGGTGGCGCGCATTTCTGCCAGGCGCGCCGCGATACGTTCGGACAAGTCGACTTCGGCTGCTTCTTCCTTCTCGCGCGCGGTGGGCGCGACGACGACAGGCGCCTTGCTCTCCTTGCCCTTGCCCTTGACCGATTCGGTCAGGGTTTTCATGGCGGCCGCGCGCGCCGACGCCGACATGGGCGCGCTCGCTGACGCTGACGCTGATGCGGCGGCGGTCGCCGAAGCGGGGGCATCTTTGGCGCTTGCCATGACCGCCATCGCGGCAAGGCTGCAAGCTAACAGGGCGCTCAAATGTCGCATGGAAATCCAGAAAGTGAGAATACCTTCTGGTTTACGGCTGGAAAGCAACAAAACTTGAATCAGGGGGAGGCAAAGCAGGAATGCAGAGAAGAATAAGCGAATCCGGGGCGCGCTGCGGGCTGTGCCACAGCGCGCTTGCCCCGGATCGATGAGCGCTTAAGCCGACTTGCCGAGCATGCGCTTGTAGAGTTTCCACATGCCGCCCAGTACCACCGGCACGACGGCGGCGCCAACACCGATCAGTACGATCAAGGTCAGGTGGTCGCGTATCCACGGGATATTGCCGAAGAAGTAACCGGCCGTCACCAGGCCAACCACCCACAACAGGGCGCCCGTCACGTTGTACATTTGGAAGCGCGCGTGCGTCATGTCGGAAATACCGGCCACGAAGGGGGCGAAGGTGCGCACCACCGGCACGAAACGCGCCAGGATGATGGTCTTGCCGCCATGCTTTTCAAAGAACTCATGTGTGCGACGCATGGCATCCTTGTTGATCCAGCGGTAATCGTGGGTAAACACCCTTTGCCCGATGGCCTCGCCTATCCAGTAATTGAGCGTGTTCCCCGTGACGGCCGCCGTCACCAGCAAGGCAATCAGCAAGCCCAGATGCATTTGTCCGGTCGCGCAAAACGCGCCGGCGATAAACAATAAGGTATCCCCAGGGAAGAAGAACAGCACCACGAGGCCGGTCTCACAAAAAATAATGGCAAACAGCACTGCATACACGAGGGTACCGTACTGCTCGATCAAAAGACCCAGCGTCTTGTCGACATGCACGATCATGTCGAGGAATTGCACAAAATCCATATATTTTTCCCTAAAGGTAGCGGCGAAATCATACACCACCCGGCCAGCGCAACGGCAGTCTCCGGCCCGATATTTCAGGATTAATTATGTGCTGCCCTTGAGCATCCGGCAATTTAAGTAAAGGTTAAGGAACTACCCGCGCCAACTTGCACAGGCCAGTCTTGCTGCGCGCATGCCCTGTTGGACGCGTACAAAGTTTTTTGTACGAAATATTGCCATTCCAGTCTACACTTTCTGACCGGTGCAATCCGCGCCGACCAGGAGAGAATATGTATCTGCATCCACTCAAGGGCCTGACGCTGGCCAGCGTGCTGGGCCTGGCCCAGTTGTCCGCCCATGCGGCGCCCATCCAGATCAAGGCGCCCGCCGAACTGCCCGCCAAGGCAACGCTCGCCGACGTGATCAAGGCTTCGACACCATCGGACTGGCGTGCGCTGGACCCGGACAACACCCTGTACATGGACATTCCCGCCGGCCGCGTGGTGATCGAGCTGGCACCCGAGTTCGCGCCCAAGCACGTGGCCAATATCAAGGCCCTGGTGGCAGAACAGTATTACGACGGCCTGGCCATCACGCGCGCGCAGGACAACTGGGTGGCGCAGTGGGGCGATCCGAACGAGAAAAACCCGAAGCCCATCTTGCATGCACAGCGCACCCTGCCCGGCGAATTTACCGCGCCCTTGAAAAACATCAAGAGCTTCACGCGCCTGCCGGACCTTGATGGTTATGCACCGCAGGTGGGCCATTCAAACGGTTTCCCGTCCGCGCGCGACCCGAAAACCGGCACGGCCTGGCTCACGCATTGCTACGCCAGCGTGGGCGTGGGCCGCGACAGCGCGAGCGATAGCGGCGGCGGCACGGAACTGTACGCTGTCATCGGCCAGTCGCCGCGCCACCTGGACCGCGACATCACTGTCGTCGGCCGGGTCGTCTCCGGCATGGCGCTGCTGTCGACCCTGCCACGCGGTACCGGCCCCATGGGCTTTTATGACAGCGCCGAGAAAAACGTGCCGATCACGGCCATCCGCCTGGCCGCCAGCCTACCTTACGCACAGCGCACGAACCTGCAAGTGATGCGCACCGACAGCGCCGCTTACCAGGCCGCGCTGGAAGCGCAGCGTCACCGTGGTGGCCCCTGGAGCAAGGTCACGGCTGGCCACGTCGACCTGTGCAATGCGCCGATACCGGTGCGGGAGGTGGGGAAATAAAGCGACCCGAAGGGCAAATTCCGGGGTCGTACCCTGAGGGTACGACCCCGGCCTTCGTTTTGGGTTTCAGGCATCAGCACAGCAGCGCCCCCCCTTGCGAACCCGTTATAATCGCAGCATGAACGCTCCCATCACGCCCCACCGCCCGATCCAGGCCCTGCCTGACCAGTTGATTTCGCAAATCGCCGCTGGCGAGGTGGTCGAGCGGCCATCGGCCGTGGTCAAGGAATTGCTGGAAAACGCGCTCGATTCGGGCGCCACGCAAATCACGGTGCGCCTGGAAGAAGGGGGCGTGAAACGCATCGCCATTACCGACAATGGCCGCGGCATTGATAAAGATCAGCTGCCGCTGGCCCTGGCGCGTCACGCCACCTCGAAGATCGCTTCCCTGCACGACCTGGAAAACGTGGGCACGCTGGGCTTTCGCGGCGAGGCGCTGGCGTCCATCGCCTCGGTCGCCGCCGTCACCCTGACTTCGCGCACGGCAGACGCGGCGCACGCATGGGAAATCGTCGGCTCGCACAACGGCAGCGTCGCGCCGTCGTCCGGCTCGCACGGCACCACGGTCGACGTGCAGGACCTGTACTTCAACACGCCGGCGCGACGCAAGTTCCTCAAATCAGAACAGACGGAGTATGGCCACTGCGCCGAAGTGGTGCGTCGCATCGCCCTGGCGCGGCCAGACGTGGCGTTTTCGCTGTCGCACAACGGGCGCACCATCGACCAGTGGAATATCAGCGAACTGGCCAAGCGCAGCGCGCATATCCTGGGCAATGACTTCGCCGAGGCACGCCTGGCGCTGGACGAATCGGCCGGCACCTTGCGCATTCACGGCTTTGCCGGCTTGCCGACGGCATCGAAGGCGCGCGCCGATGGCCAGTTCTTTTATGTCAATGGCCGCTTCGTGCGCGACAAGCTGCTGGTGCACGCAGTACGCATGGCCTACCAGGACGTGCTGCATGGCGACCGCTTCCCATCCTACGTGCTGGCGCTCGACCTCGACCCGGCCCTGGTCGACGTCAACGTACACCCGTCGAAAATCGAAGTGCGCTTCCGCGACAGCCGCTCCGTGCACCAGTTTGTCTTCCACGCAGTGCAGCGCGCGCTGGCGCAAACGTCGGCGACGGCCTTCGGTAGCGTGCCAGCACCCCTGCCGGCCGCTTCCGGCCTGGGTGGCGCCGACGCTGGCGCCGCTTCCGGTGGCCCCGGCATCTGGCGTCGCGAGCAGACGCAAACCTCGTTCGGCGCGCAATTTACGAATACCTTCGCGCCCACCTCGCCCGGCGCGGCCCGCCCCTTCTTTGCCGAGGCGCCAGGCATCGCCCAGGACACGGCGGCCTACGGTGCCCTGTTCGGCGGCGCCGCCGCAGCGTCGCCGATCACGCAGGTACAGCCCTACATCGCCACACCCGAAGCGATGGCGCGCGAAGAATACCCGCTGGGCTTCGCCCTGGCCCAGCTCCATGGCATCTATATTTTGGCGCAAAACACCAAGGGCCTGGTGCTGGTCGACATGCACGCAGCGCACGAGCGCATCCTGTACGAACAGCTGAAAAACGCGCTGCAGGCGCAAGTGTCGGGGCAAGACATGCAGGTGCAGTCGCTACTGATACCCGTGACCTTTTATGCCGATGCGATTGAAGTATCGACGGCGAATGAAAACCAGGAGACGCTCAAGGCGCTGGGCTTCGATATCGCCGCCCTGTCGCCTACCACCCTGGCCGTGCGTTGCGTGCCGACCCTGCTGAAAAACGCCGATGCACAAACCCTGGCGCGCGACGTGCTGCGCGACGTGCGCGAATATGGCGGTTCGCGCGTGCTGATCGAGCGCCAGAACGAATTGCTGGGCACCCTGGCCTGCCACACTGCCGTGCGCGCCAACCGCATCTTGTCGGTACAGGAAATGAACGCCCTGCTGCGCCAGATGGAGAGCACGGAACGCGCCGACCAATGCAACCATGGCCGGCCCACGTGGGTGCAGGTCGAGATCAATGCGCTAGACAAATTATTCCTGCGCGGCCAGTAGGTCCGATTAGCGCAGCGTAATCCGACACTGCAACGGCGGCATCACGTCGGCTTACGCTTGCGCTAAGCCGACCTACGCATCACCTCACAAAAGTCAACATGCAAAACACTCCACACCTTCCCCTGGCCGTCGCCATCATGGGCCCCACGGCCAGCGGCAAGACAGCCAGCGCACTGGCCATCGCGCAAGCCATTCCTTCCGAGATCATTTCCGTCGATTCCGCCCTCGTCTACCGCGGCATGGATATCGGCACGGCAAAGCCGTCGCGAGAAGAACTGGCCGCCGTACCACATCATTTGATCGACATCATCGACCCGCTCGATGCCTATTCGGTGGCGCAGTTTCGCACCGATACCCTGCGCCTGGTGAGCGAAATCACGGCACGCGGCAAGCTGCCGCTGCTGGTCGGCGGCACCATGCTGTACTTCAAGGGTCTGGCCGATGGCCTCGACGACTTGCCCGGCGCCGATCCCGTTTTGCGCGCCCAACTGGAAGAGGACGCGGCCGCCATCGGCTGGCCCGCCATGCATGCGCGTCTGGCGCAGCAAGACCCCATCACGGCTGCGCGCCTGGCGCCGCAAGACGCACAGCGCATCGGGCGCGCACTGGAAATCATCGCCCTGTCCGGCCAACCCATGTCGGCCCTGCTGGCCCTGCGCGAAAAGACCGTGCTGCCATTCCAGCTGCAGTCGTTCGCACTGGAACCGTCGGACCGCGCCGTGCTGCACGCGCGCATCGCCACGCGCTTCGACGTCATGCTGAACAATGACGCCTTGCTCGACGAAGTGGAGCAGCTGCGCCGGCGCGGCGACCTGCATCCTGGCTTGCCCTCGATGCGCTGCGTGGGTTACCGACAGGCCTGGGAATACCTCGATGGCCGCATCGACCGCGCCACCTTGCGCGAGACGGGCATCATCGCCACGCGCCAGCTGGCCAAGCGCCAGCTCACCTGGCTGCGTTCCATGCCGGAGCGCATCACCATCGACTGCCTGGCTAATGATCCGGCCAGCGCCATGCTGGCACAAATTGCCCCCTTGCTGAAATAAGCGTCGCCACAAAGCGCCGCCACACAACAACTGACCAGGCGCTAGGCTCGACTTCGGCTACGTTCCATGCCGGAGCGCATCACCATCGACTGCCTGGCTAATGATCCGGCCAGCGCCATGCTGGCACAACTTGCCCCCTTGCTGAAATAAGCGTCGCCACAAAGCGCCGCCACACAACAACTGACCAGGCGCTAGGCTAGACTTCGGCTGCGTTCCATGCCGGAGCGCATCACCATCGACTGCCTGGCTAATGATCCGGCCAGCGCCATGCTGGCACAAATTGCCCCCTTGCTGAAATAAGCGTCGCCAAAAAGCGCCGCCACACAACAACTGACCAGGCGCTAGGCTAGACTTCGGTTACGTTCCATGCCGGAGCGCATCACCATCGACTGCCTGGCTAATGATCCGGCCAGCGCCATGCTGGCACAAATTGCCCCCTTGCTGAAATAAGCGTCGCCACAAAGCGTCGCCACGCAACAACTGCCCAGGCGCTAGGCTCGACTTCGGCTACGTTCCATGCCGGAGCGCATCACCATCGACTGCCTAGGTACTGATCCGGCCTCGTCCATGCTGGCGCAGATCCAGCCCTTGCTGACGCCATTACAAAAATAATCATAGCCGCAAACCATCACGAAAAATCCACAGATTTTTCATCAGCGGCATTGACAAGGAAATGGGAAGACTGGATAATGCTCGGCTGTTGGGTGATATAGCTCAGTTGGTTAGAGCACAGCATTCATAATGCTGGGGTCGGTGGTTCAAGTCCACCTATCACCACCAAAGAACAACGATCATGCAGTCGCCATGATCACAACCAGCATCCGGTCTGACCGGTCTGTTTGGTGATATAGCTCAGTTGGTTAGAGCACAGCATTCATAATGCTGGGGTCGGTGGTTCAAGTCCACCTATCACCACCAAGAATTAGCAGCACCATTAGCAGCACCGAAAACCCGCCACTGCCCCGTGCAGCGGCGGGTTTTTTCGTTTCAGGCACCGCCTCGCGTGCACCCTGCGCGCAACAACCGCGCATCCACATGCACAGGAGATGATGACAAGCCGCCACTGGCACTTGCGATGAAAGATTCTCATTCATACGCTTTCAACACCGTGCCAGCTTGCGAAGGATTCAGCTAACGCGAACGCTTATTCCCAGGCTTCCTTGCCTGCGCGCGGCTTGCCCACCATCAGCAGCGCACCCAGGGTCAGCACGGCCGCCAGCGACAGGTAATAGCCCACGTAGTGCAAGCCATGGTTGGTGGCCAGCCAGGTGGCGATGTACGGCGCCAGCGAGGCGCCCAGGATGCCGGCCAGGTTGAACGTCAGCGACGCCCCCGTGTAACGCACTTCAGGTGGAAACAGCTCGGACAGCATGGTGCCCAGCGGACCGTAGGTCATGCCCATCAGGCCCAGGCCGACAGCCATGAAGACGGTCACTTCCCACGTCACGCCGGAGCCGAACATGGGTGCCAGCACCAGGCCGAAGAGGGCAATGGCGACGGAGACCCAGATCAAGGTGGCGCGGCGGCCACGGCGGTCAGCCAGCACGGCTGACAATGGAATCGTCAGGGCAAAGAACAGCACGGCAAACAGCTGCACGATGAGAAATTCCTTGCGCGTGAAGCCGAGCTTGGTCGTGCCCCAGCTCAAGGCGAACACCGTCATCAGGTAAAACAGCACGAAAGTGGCCAGGGCGATGATGGTGCCCAGGAACAGCATGCGGCCATGTTGGCGGAAGACGGTGGCGACGGGCAGCTTGACGACTTCGTTCTTGTCGATGACTTTCTGGAAGTCCGGTGTTTCCGTGATCTTCAGACGCACATACAGGCCGACGATGACCAGCAGCGCGCTGGCCAGGAAGGGAATGCGCCAGCCGTAGCTGAAGAACTGCGCATCGGTCATGGTTTCGCTGAGCAGCAGGAAGATGCCGCCCGACAGGAAGAAGCCGATCGGCGCGCCCAGTTGCGGGAACATGCCGTACCAGGCGCGTTTGCCCGGCGGAGCGTTCTCGGTGGCCAGCAGCACTGCGCCGCCCCACTCGCCACCCAGCCCCAGGCCCTGACCGAAACGGCACAGCGCCAGCAACAACGGCGCCAGGGTGCCTATGGCCGCATACGTCGGCAGCAAGCCAATGATAACGGTGGAAATCCCCATGGTCAGCAAGGCTGCTACCAGGGTGGCCTTGCGACCGATGCGGTCGCCGAAGTGGCCAAACACGGCCGAGCCGATGGGGCGTGCAAAGAAGGCGATGGCGAACGTGGCCAGCGACTGCAGCACGGCGGCCGACGGGTCGCCGGCGGGGAAGAACAGTTTCGGGAACACCAGCACGGCGGCGGTGGCGTAGATATAAAAGTCAAAGAACTCGATGGTGGTGCCGATCAGGCTGGCGAACAGCACGGTGCCGGGGGAATTTTTCTTGGGAGGGGTGCTCATTTACTGCGCTCCTTGGGGAGGGGGTGTCTAAAGGCCATTCTCTGGATGTTTTTCAGGCAGCAGCACAGCACGGTGATCAGTAAGCGACGGACAATGATTGTGATTGCTGACATTCGTCAGCGGCGCATTGCTGCGCGATAGCCGCCGTGCAGCACATCGGCTTCTGCTCAGCATAAATTTACCATCGTTGCCAACGCTTACCGAGGCGCATTGTTGCCATATCATAACTGTACGCACACGTATTTGCTGCCAATTCGCCATCAAATTCGCAAACTACTTCTACGTCGCAATACGCCGCCCATCATGAAAAACAAGGACAGCTAACGCCGTATAACGCTATATAAAGCCATAAAACGACAAGCAACAATGAGCCTATGCGCGTCATCGCGCCGTGATCCGTGCTGGTTTAGAGAAACAACGGTCGTGCGCCATCCGGTCACCCGGGGCACGGCAGGAAAGTCGTCAGGGGGTGGGCGACGTGTATCAGGCGCGGCGTATCGCCAGCCATTCCGTACCAGACCGACGCGTCGGCATCGCGGCATCGGTCATTTGTGGTGAATCCATGCCTGCGGCCCCTCCGGGTGGAGCGGACCGGCGATGATCGCGCCTACATCCCGGAGGATGCGGTTGATCTTGCTGTAAGCGCCTTATGATACGCGCAGTGCTGCAGTGCGGCAAGACTATGCAAGCCAGTTACGCCGCGATCAGGGCAAACGCCCTGGCGATCTCTGCGCTGTCGAGCGGACGCACCAGGCGCGCCACTTCCTGACCATCGTTGAGAAAGATCAAGGTCGGCCACAGTTTCACCCGGAACGCGCGGCCCAGCGCGCGGCCGGGGCCATCTTCCACGCGCAGGTGCGCCAGCTCGCGGTGCTGCGCAAGCGCGGCAGCCAGCGGCGCCTCGGTGGCGCGGCAATGGCCGCACCAGCCAGTGCCAAATTCCAGCAGGGCCGGCCCCGCCAGGGCGTCGATCTCGGTGCGCGTCGGTTGCTCTACAGAATAAGTGTCGCTCAGCATGACATCTCCTTGATACAAAATGCTAAGCCACAGGGCGATGCCAGGCCAGGCGCGCTTGCCGTGACGTGCGCCAGCATGCCTTACACGATCTTGACGCGCAAGGTATCGAGGCCATCGATGGCGCCCAGCAACTCGTCGCCGCGCTGCACGGCCGCTACGCCGGCTGGCGTGCCCGTGTAGATCAGATCGCCCGGCTGCAAGGTAAAATAGCGCGACAGATCGGCGATGGTTTCTGCCACGTTCCAGATCAGCATGTCGATGCTGCTGCTTTGACGCAGCTCACCATTCACATGCAAGGTGATGGCAGCATGCTTGACATCGCCGGCCAGCGCGGCCGGCGTGATGGCACCGATAGGCGCCGAGTGCTCGAAGGCCTTGCCCGTCTCCCATGGACGACCCTGCTTTTTCGCTGCGCTCTGTACATCGCGCCGCGTCATGTCCAGGCCTACCGCATACCCCCAGACGTGGCTCAGCGCATCGGCCACGCCGATATCGCTTCCGCCCTTGCCGATGGCCACCACCAGTTCCATCTCATGCTGGAAATCCTGCGTTTGCGCCGGATACGGCAACTCGCCCGTCGTGCCGGCTGGCACGGGCAGTATGGCGTCGTTTGGCTTCATGAAGAAAAACGGCGCCTCGCGGCCCGTATGGCCCATTTCCTTGGCGTGCTCGACATAGTTGCGGCCCACACAATAGAGGCGGTGAACAGGGAAGCTGTCGGCGCTACCGGTGACCGGTACGCTCGCTTGCAAGGGCGCGGGAATGACATACGACATGAAAACTCCTGATCGGCGCGGTAGAAAAAGACGGCGAGAAAAAAAGGGGCACCGCAGCACCCCATGCGCCCTACCCTTCATTTTACGCCAACATGACTTCGGCATTCCTGGGCGGCTCTGCAGCGGCAGCAGAGCCCGCAACAACGCCTATTGCTTGAACCTAGCGCATGGGTCCGGGCGCGGCTGCGCCGGCATCGTTTGCGTCAGGTCAAACGTACCCTTGTAGCCGCTGCCGCCCTGCTCCAGGTAGCCGATGCTGCGCACGTTCAGTTGCGGCTCGGCCAGCTTCAGCCAGCGGGGCACGCCGATATCCTTGCGTACATGCGCATTGCCGGCGATCAGCACCACGTCGCGCGGCGCCTGGTCGCGGATCAGCTTAGCCATCCAGATATCGCGCGCCACCTGGGCATTAACGACACCTTTGAGCATCATGTCGGGCAGCATATTGCAGCGGGCCGCCTGGACTTCCTTCTGTTGCCCTTCCAAAATATCGGCAGGCACGGGCACGGCCAGGTACGTGGCAACCATGGCGGGCGGCATAGCCCACTGGATGCCGTCGCGCACGATGCGCGAGGCATCGGCCGGCGACAAATTGCCGGCCACCAGAGTCAATTGATAGCTGATCACCAGGTCCAGCAAGGGCCGGTACAAGCTCCAGTCCCAGCGCGGCTGTTCCATCACGCGGATGATGCAATCGGGATCGGCGCAATCGCGCGCGGCGCGCGTCAGCAAGGCCTGGTTTTCGCGCTCGAACTGCTGCATGACAATCACGGGACGCCAGCCAGCGGCCAGGCGAAGCCGCAACTCCTCGACGCGCAGACGGTGGCCTTGCACATTGTCAGGCACTTCACCGAGCAGCAACACTTGCGGATTAGGCAAAGTGTCAGCCACGGGTGTGGGAGCGGGCGGCGCTGTCTTCTTTAGCAAGCCGCCGCAAGCGGAGAGCGCCAGCATGCCGCACAGCAAGGCGGCACGCGCGCCGGCGCGGAAAATCACAGTCTTCATGTCAACGGGTATCCTCAGGTGGCGATGCGCCAGATTGTACCGTCTCAGGCCGGCGCCGCTAGCTTGCGGCGCTCCAGCACTTCGAAAAAGGCCATGCCAGCGAGCATGGCAGCCACAAAAATCCAGGCCTTCGGCTGGCCCGCCAGCAGGGAGACGAGAGCGGGGCCGGGACAAAAACCGGCGATGCCCCAGCCTGCGCCAAAGGCCAAGCTGCCCAGCAGCAAGCGCCGGTCGATGCGCCGCGATGCCGGCAATTGCATGGGCTCGCCCAGCAGCGCCGTGCTGCGCCGTCGCGCCAGCCAGAAGGCCGGCATGGCGACGCCGATGGCGCCGCCCATCACTAGCGCCAGGGACGGGTCCCAGGCGCCGGCCAGGTCGAGGAAACCGAGCACCTTGGCCGGGTTGCCCATGCCGGAGATGATCAGACCGAGGCCAAAAACGAGGCCACTCAACAGGGAAAAGATTAACTTGCTCATAGGTGGCGCAATACATACACGGTGAGGAAACCGGCCGCCATGAAGGCCATGGTGGCCGCCAGCGAACGCACAGACAGGCGCGACAGGCCACACACGCCGTGGCCGCTGGTGCAGCCGGCGCCATAGCGCACGCCCACGCCGACCAGCAAGCCGGCCACGATCAAAGCGGGCGTGGATGCGTCGATCTGTACCGGCGGCAAGGATTGCCACAGCGAATACAGCAAGGGCGCACCGATCAGTCCCGCAAGAAAAGCAATACGCCAGCCCAGGTCGCCCAGGCGCGGGCGCAGCAAGCCGCCGAGGATGCCACTAATGCCGGCGATGCGCCCATTGAACAAGATCAGCAGGGCAGCGGCCAGGCCGATCAGCATACCGCCAGCCAGCGAGGCCCACGGCGTAAAGTGCTGCCAGGCTATGCTCATGGCAAGCCTGCGTCCGCTGCGTCATTGAGCGGGGGAGGCGGCGCGCAGAACTGCAGGTACAGCACTTGCAGCACGGCCAGCACCGGCGCGCTGGCGACGCGATAATAAATCTGCTTGCCCTCGCGCCGCGTGGCCACCAGCATTTCTTCGCGCAACACGCCGAGCTGCTGCGACAGGGTCGGCTGACCGATGCCCACTTTTTTCTCGAGTTCGCTGACGCAATGCTCGCCCTGCGAAAGATGACACAGCAGCATCAAGCGGTCGGCATTGCTCATGGCCTTGAGCAGCGAGCTGGCTTTGTAGGCTGCGCCACGCATGGCGTCGAGCTCGTATTGGGCATTTTGTGTTGCGGCTGTCTCCATTTTCCCCTCCTGCAGGCGATCATTTTATTTGTCGTACGAAAAACAATATACTAATCGATATATTGTTTTCCTGCTGGCGATGGATACAAAAAACAACAATATTTTTCGGCGATAGCGTGCGCATGCAAAGTGCCAGGCCGCGATAGCCTCCACACTATCAAAATGACAAATATTTTTAATTTAGAGCAAATATAAGTATCGAAATTACCACGATTTGTGCTGTAATAAGACCTCATCAGAAAAATCGTGATACGCCCCCGTACAGGCGCATTATCCGTCCGGGCGCGGGCCGGTGTCGGCCGCGCCGTGCGGTGAACCAGGGAGTCAAGATGAAGATACTTGAGCCACTATGCATGGCCATGCTGGTGCTGTTGGCCAGCGCAGGCAATGCGACGGCGACGGGCGCCGACATCCAGGGCAAACCGCGTGCCGCAAGCGATCAGGTCGTGAGCGATGAGCGTTTCAGTTTCACTAACAGCAGCGATAATTTCGGCTGGCAAACACAAGACTTGCCGTATGCGCGCCTGCTGACGCGGGCCTCGATGCTCAATACAGCCCCGCGCTGGCGCAGCGCCGGTGCACGCCAGGACGCACTGCCCATAGCCGCCAAGTCCCCCGCCGTGCAGCAAACGAACGTGCCGCCGCCCGTGCCCGAAGCGAGCATGGTCTCGATGTTACTGGTGGGAATCGGTTTGCTGGCCTTTAGCATGCACGCTGAAAGACAGGAGAAATTTGATAGCTGACCCTGTTTTTCCGGCCCCTGCCATTGTCAAAAACAATTTCGCCTTGCGCGCAATTGCCTACGGGTGTCCCAGCACGACTGCGCGGTCGTGTCAGACGCGGTTTGCGCGGCGATGCTGACGACGCATGCACCTGTCATGGCAGGCATCATTGCTGCTTGGTAAATGCGGATGTGGCCGCCGCATCGGGCCCGTTTAGCAGCGCATCTAATTTTTGCATGGTCGCCCAGTTGCGCGAGGTGACGCCATCGCCCAGCATGACACCAAGCGCTGCCACCACCTTGCTGGCCAGCACGCCATCGGGACACCAGGCATACGCGGCCCATCGCCCCAGCGCCAGCGCTTCCGGCTGCCACGGCCGCTGCAAGAGCGGCGCCAGGCGCTCGACATCGGCCGGATGGTTCAACACCAGGGTCAGCAGACGGGCCGCATCGGCCGCCGGCGCCAGCGTATTTTGTTCGATCAGCTCGGCAAACTGGCAAGCCGACAGCACCGTCACGCGGGCCGCCACGCCCAGTTTCAGCACCAGCGCTTCCTCGATCCGTGCAGCAGCCTCGGCCGGCGCCAGCGCCCCTGCGTCATACACGACGTTGCCGCTGTTGAGTACAGTGCGTATCTGCGCAAAACCCAGCTCACCGAGCAGTTTGCGCAGGTCGGCCATGGCCACGCGCTTGGCACGGCCCACGTTGATCCCACGCAAAAGCGCCACTTGCTGACTGTTTTCTAGCTCTGCCATGTCTGTGCTCCTTGCCTATGCCTGGCTGCTGGTGTTTTCCGGCAACGGCGTCGTCTTAGGCAGGCGCAGCAGGAATGTCGCGCCCTGCCCCAGCGTGCTGCTGACCGTGATGGTGCCGCCAAACTGCTTGGCAATCAAGTTGAATACGATATTCAAGCCCAGGCCCGTGCCGCCCTGTCCGCGCCGCGTGGTGACAAACGGGTCAAACACGCGGTCGAGCATGTCGGGCGCGATGCCACGTCCATTGTCGCGTACCTGCATGACGAGCCACTCGCCTTCGCAACGCACGCCGATATGGATGTTGCCGGCCGTATCGGCGTCGAAGGCGTGCTCGACACAGTTCAAGACCAGGTTGGTCAGTACCTGCGCCAGCGCGCCCGGATAGCTGTCGAGCACGATCTCAGGGGGGCAATCGATATCGATGCTGATGCGCGTCTTTTTGAGGGTCGGCTGCAGGCTCGAGATCACTTCCCCGATATAGTCGCGCAATTCGAACATGCGGCGCGCCTCGCTGACCTGGTCGACGGCAATCTGCTTGAAGCTGTGGATCAGGTGCGCGGCGCGATAGGCATTGTTCATGATCAGCCGCGCGCTTTCGCTGGCCGTTTCCAGGTAGCGCATGATATCGGTTTTCTTCACGCTGCCACCGGCCACCGCTGCGCTGATATGGTCGGTAGCCTCCTTCAACACCGAAGCGCTAGTGAGCGCAATGCCAACGGGGGTATTGATTTCATGCGCCACGCCAGCGACCAGACTGCCCAGCGCGGCCAGGCGTTCCGACTGCAGCAACGATTCCTGCGCCAGGCGCAGCTCGTCCATGGCCTGCGCCGTTGCCTGCTGCGAGCGGCGCGCCATATCTTCCGCCTCGCGGCTGCCCTCGATGATGGACTTGAGCTTGCGCTGCACGGCATTGAAGCCGCGGATCACGTCGCCCAGTTCGTCGCGCCGGTTTTCCGAGAGTTCCTCGACCTCATCACTGCCGCGCGTCGCCAGGTCGATCAAGCCATCACGCAACTGTTTCAGTGGCTCGAAAACGATGCGCAGGCTGAGCGCCAGGGCGCCTACCAGGATGATGTCAAGCAGCAACACTTCCAGCACCTTGCGCCGCACTTCGCCGCGCAGCGCCGCATCGATCTGCGCGCGGCTGAAATTGACGACAACCTTGCCGACAATCACCGGTTTGCCACCCGTGGTGGCCGCCACGGCATCGCGGAACACCAACGGCGCCTCGACAGGCGTGCCGCCCATGGCCACGTCGGAAGTCAACGGCACCAGAGCTCCGGCAGCGTCGCGCACTTCGCCCGCGAACAGCCCCACGGAGGCGTCGTAGACGCGGATGCCTAGCAGTTCCGGCGGCAACATTTCGGCCGAGACTATGCTGTCGACCTTGGATTTATCGAGGTCCCACAGGGCGGAAGGCAAGCTGGTCTGCAAGCGCGTGAGCACCCCGCTGCGCAGGCGCGCGCTGCCCGACTCAAGTTCCTGGCTCAGCGTATATTGGGTATAGCTGCCAGAAATACCCAGCACCAAGGTGACAATCACGACAAAAAGCAGGGTCAGCCGGACTTGGATACTCACCATCAATCAACACTCCTCGGGCCAGGCGGGCCGCCGGCCCGCGGAGCGGGCACAGATACGTCAGCAGACAACAGCCTGAATCAAATGTACGGTATGGCATGCTTATTGGCAAGATTTACAGCAAGCTAGTTTTGTTCAGAGGCATTGATGCAGCTTGAGACATTGCGGCATGGCGATGGTAAGATCTTGCAATCATCTAAGGAGTCGTCATGGCGGTCATGCATCAACACCTACCCCTTGAACAAGTGCGTCCTGGCATGGTCTTGTCGGATGTCTTGCTCGACGCACATGGACAAGTGCTGTTGCCGCAAGGCGCGGTACTGACGGAAAACATGCTGTCCCTGATGCCGCGCCACGGCATCGACATGCTGCCGATCCAGGTGCCGCCGCCCTCGCCGGAAGAAGTTACCGCACAGCAAGCGGCCCACAGCACCCGGCTAGCCCATCTGTTCCGCAAGCATGACCCGGACGATCCCGAGGACAAGGCCACCACTTTGCTGCGCAGTTATGTCACGCAATACCGCCTAGGCAAGGGAGACGCGGCATGAGCAACTTACTCACGCTCGACGATATCGTCGCCCACCTCGATGACCTGCCTTCACTGCCCGCCGTCGTCATGGAGTTACTCAACAGCATAGAACAGGAAGACGTCGATATTTCCGTGCTGGCGAAAAAAGTATCATACGACCAGGCACTGACGGCGAAAACCTTGCGCCTTGCCAACTCCTCGCACTATGGCTTGCAAGTGAAGGCCACCACCATCCAGCAGGCAATCACCTACCTTGGCTTCCAGACCACGCGCAGCCTGATCACCTCGGCCGCCATCACGGGCTGCTTTCCGGAAGGACGCTGCCCCGGCTTCGACGACAAGGCCTTCTGGCGCCATTCGGTCGCCACTGCCGCCTGCGCCAAGGTGCTGGCGCGGCAGATGCGCTTCAACCAGGATTACGCGTTCACGGCCGGCTTGCTGCATAACATCGGCCGCCTGGTGCTGGTCAGCAGCTTTCCCGCGCACTACGCGCAAGTCATCGCACACCAGGCAGCGCACGATTGCAGCCTGCTCGCAGCGGAGCAGGCCGTGCTGGGAGTGGACCACGTGCAGGCTGGCGTGGCACTGGCCGAGCACTGGAATTTTTCCGACACCATGCGCCTGGCGCTGGCCAACTACCTGCAGCCGGAAACGCCGGGGGCAGGCTTCCTGGCAGAGCTGATCCACGTGGCCAATGCCATCGTCTGTGCGCTCGACCTGGCGCAGGCAGGCGACGACCTGGTGCCGCGCGTCTCGCCGGTAGCCTGGGAGGCGTTGGGCCTAGGCGAAGACACGTATCTGCAAATTTTCCGCGAAACAGAACTGCGCTACGACGAAATCACCACCGCCTTGCTAAGCTGACTCGGCAGGCAAAGCCATCAACGCAAACGGCTCTCGCCGCGAGGCGAAAGCCGTTATAGGTACTGCGGTGTATCCATGTTACCGGTCCATGCTGCCCGGTCCACGCCAGCCTGTTGCCGCCTGCAGTGACACGAGCGGCACAGTCAGCGTGCCACCGCCACATCAGTGCGCGTAATTCGATTCTTGCGCATCGCTGCGATCTTCCGTTTTTGGACGGCCCTGGGCGTCGGACAGACGATACTTGGTGCGGCGGTCGCCCATCAAGTCGCGCAGGTCACGGATACTCATGCCCGTCACTTCGTGCATGCGTATCAGCAACGAGGCGCCGACCGGCAAGCGGTGGTGACGGATCTTGCTGATGACGGGTGGTGCCACTTCAAGCAGGCGCGACAGCGCTGCATCATTCTTCAGCTGCATCTTGTTGAGAAGAATGTCCAGCAAGTGATTCGGGTTGTAACTCTCTTGCGATGCTAATGCATGATGTGTCATGATTTTTCCTCGTCTGGTGAATGTAGAAAATAATGCCGATACGAACTTAAGGCTGGCTTAGAGTGTTTAAATAAACGTTCTTCCATGCGATTCAGCCGGCCCTCCGCCTTCCCTCCTTATGACAATGCCTGCAATGCCCGCAATGCCCGCACTACCTGCGCTGACGACACAGGACCCACGCAGCCCAGTCCAGCCAAAGTACGCAGCTTGCCGCGTGAGCAAAAGCACGAGCAACCCACCGAGCACCTGCAACCCACCGAAGTAAATTGCATATAAAGCAATATACTAGTCCAAACGCGCCGCATCTGCGCCTCGCGCAAACTTCCTGATTGTTAAATATCAATCAAGTTGCTGGTTGACTTGTTAACGATGCCATTTCAACACATTAGGCTACCAGCGGTCGCGCGCAAGGATTTGCAGCGACTTGTTACAAATCAATGGTGTCGCTGGTCAATAAATGCTTAATGGCTACGCCGTACCGGACACCCTGTTCACGCCGCAATCTTGTCGGCGAGGTCAGTGCGGCATGGCCCGTCCCGACGATTTACGCTAAACTATGGCCTGAACTTGCAGCGAGCCTGCCACGGGCAGCCAGCGGCGCCCAGCCGGTCACGCTCCGCCTCCCGCCCCGAGCGGTGCACGGCGCAAGCCCCCTGCCCGGCTTAATTTCCGCCACACTTATTTGCCGCCACATTTACCGATAAGCACACGACTCCATGCAGAAAAAAGTATTCATTAAAACCTTCGGCTGCCAAATGAACGAGTACGACTCGGACAAGATGGCCGACGTGCTCGGTGCCTCTGACGGCCTGGTGCGTACCGATACGCCTGAAGATGCCGATGTGATCCTGCTCAACACCTGCTCCGTGCGCGAAAAGGCGCAGGAAAAAGTGTTTTCCGATCTCGGCCGTCTGCGCGAACTGAAACTGGCCAAGCCGCACCTCTTGATCGGCGTAGGCGGCTGCGTGGCCTCGCAGGAAGGCGAGGCCATCGTCAAGCGCGCGCCCTATGTCGACATGGTCTTTGGCCCGCAAACGCTGCACCGCTTGCCACAGATGATCGAACTGCGCCGCGCCAGCGGCGCTTCGCAAGTCGACATCAGCTTCCCGGAAATCGAAAAATTCGACCACATGCCGCCGGCCAAGGTGGATGGCGCCTCGGCGTTCGTTTCCATCATGGAAGGCTGCAGCAAATACTGCAGCTACTGCGTCGTACCCTACACGCGCGGCGAGGAAGTATCGCGCCGCTTCGAGGACGTGCTGACGGAAGTGGCGGGCCTGGCCGCCCAGGGCGTCAAGGAAATTACCCTGCTGGGCCAGAACGTGAACGCCTACCGTGGCGTGATGGAAGGCGGAGACATTGCCGACTTCGCCCTGCTGCTCGAATATGTGGCTGACATCCCCGGCATCGCCCGCATGCGCTTCGTCACCAGCCACCCGAAGGAATTCACGCAACGCCTGATCGACGCCTATGCCAAGATCCCGCAGTTGGTCGACCATTTGTACCTGCCGGCCCAGCATGGTTCGGACAAGATCCTCGGCGCCATGAAGCGCGGCTACACGGGCCTCGAATACAAGTCCATCATCCGCCGCATCCGCGCCGTGCGCCCGAAGATGGCTATTTCCTCGGACTTCATCGTCGGCTTCCCCGGCGAGACGCAGGCCGACTTCGACGCCATGATGAAGCTGATCGCGGACGTCGGCTTCGACAATAGCTACAGCTTTATCTTCAGCAAGCGCCCCGGTACGCCGGCCGCCAGCCTGGAAGACGACACGCCGCATGAAGTCAAGCTGGCCCGTTTGCAGCAGTTGCAGGCAGCCATCGACGCCAACACGCGCAAGTACAGCCTGGCCATGGTGGGCAGCGTGCAAACCATCCTCGTCGAAGGCCGCTCGAAGAAGGACACGATAGATCGCGAGCTGCAAGGGCGCACGGAGAACAACCGCGTGGTCAACTTCGACGCCGGCCCGGACGCGCTGCAGTTGGTCGGCCAACTGGTCGACGTGCGCATCACCGAAAGCCATTCCTACACCCTGCGCGGCGAATTCGTCGCCAGCGCACCCGCATTGAAAAGAGCCAGTTGAAAACCAAAGCCCCGATACAGCCGCATTACTTCATCCCCGAGCCGCTCGACAACACGCGCCTGGCCAATTTGTGCGGACCACTCGATGAAAACCTGCGCCAGATTTCCGCTGCACTCGACGTGACGATCTTCCGCCGCGGCGAGAAATTCATCGTCGGCGGCAGCAATGCAGAACGCGCCGTGGAAATCCTCGAGCAGTTCTACGCCATCGCCAACAAGGTCGTGCCGCTGGAAGAAGTGCAGCTGGCGCTGGTGGAACAGCGCGCCGGCCTGTCCGCTGCCTCGGAACACCACGCCAACGCGCCCATCAGCACCTTCGTGGAACCGGACATCGCCAGCCCCGTGCTGAAAACGCGACGCAGCGACCTGCGCGGGCGCACGCCCCACCAGATCGCCTACCTGCGCGACATTCTTGAACACGACATCAGCTTCGGCGTGGGCCCGGCCGGCACGGGCAAAACCTATTTGGCCGTCGCCTGCGCCGTCGACGCGCTCGAACGCGACGCCGTCAAGCGCATCATCCTGACGCGTCCCGCCGTCGAAGCAGGCGAGCGCCTGGGCTTCCTGCCGGGCGACCTGGCGCAAAAGGTCGACCCTTACCTGCGCCCGCTGTACGACGCGCTGTACGATTTGCTGGGCTTTGACCGTACGCAAAAACTGTTTGAAAAACAGGTGATCGAGGTCGCCCCGCTGGCCTATATGCGCGGGCGCACCCTGAACCACGCCTTCGTCATCCTCGATGAGGCGCAAAACACCACTGTCGAGCAGATGAAGATGTTCCTGACGCGCATCGGCTTTGGCAGCAAGGCCGTGGTAACGGGCGACGTGACGCAAGTCGACCTGCACAAGAGCCAGACGAGTGGCCTGATCGACGCCGTGCAGGTGCTGAAAGACGTGCGTGGCATCGGCTTTACGCAATTTAACAGTACCGACGTGGTGCGCCATCCACTCGTCGCCCGCATCGTCGACGCCTATGAAATGGCGCAGGCGGGCGGCGCCAACGCCGCCCAGTTACTTCCCCTGATCACACCCGCTAGTGCCAAAAATGTCCGAAAAAAATAAACTCTCACTGTCCGTACAATACCCGGATACGCGCCTGGAAACGCTGATCACGCGGCCCAAGATACGCCGCTGGGTCAAGGCAGCACTGTTCGCTCCGGCCGAATTGACCATCCGCTTCGTCGACGCCGAAGAAGGCCGTAGCCTGAACCGCGACTACCGCGAAAAGGACTACGCCACCAACGTGCTGACCTTCGCCTATAACGAAGGCGAAGAGTTGCATGACGACGAGCCGACGCGCGCCGACATCATCCTGTGCACGGACGTTCTGGAAAAGGAAGCGGCGGAACAAAAGAAAAGCGTGGAAGAGCACACGGCCCATTTGATCGTGCACGGCGTGCTGCATGCGCAGGGCTACGACCACATGGGTGACGAGGAAGCAGCCGAGATGGAGGCACTGGAAACAGAAATCCTCGCGAAACTCGGCATTACCGACCCATACAAGGAGTAAGCACATGGGCACATGGGCGCTAGATGCCTTCGGCAACGACTACGCCATGGATTGGGCGCAAGACTTGCACGAATACAAAACCTTGGAACTACTCGATACCACGCTCGATAACGTCATCGACAGCCAGGAAGCCGAACTGGAAGCGCCGTTCGCCGCCGAGGCGCTGGCCGCACTGGAAGTGATGGCGCGCCTCCTGGGCAAGCCGGGCGAAGACGACCCGGCCACAGCCGAAGTGGATGAATGGGTAGCCGCCTGCAAGAAGAAAGTCACGCCGCCGCTGCTGGAAAAGGCGCGCCTGGCGTTCGACAAGATCGTGGCCGAGCCGTCGGAACTGCGTCAGCTGTGGCAGGAAAGCGAACATTTCGCCGACTGGCAGGCGGACGTGGCGCACTTGCGCGGCCGTGTGCTGGGCCAGGAAACGGCGTAAAAGATCGCGCAACGGCGCACTTCAACGTATTAAATTTGCATCAAAAGCGGGGAAATCCGGTAAAGCTCTGCTTTTGGTGTATCCTATATCCCTTCGCAACAACGGCTCACGCCTCCTATGCCCGAGCACCCTAGTGGCGTCAAAACTGACGTCAAGCCCCACCGGTCACTGTTTGAACGCCTGACCGCACTCATTTCCCCCGAGCCAGAGAACCGTGCAGAATTGCTCGATGTTCTACACGATGCGCATGAACGCAAGCTGATCGACGCCGACGCCCTGTCGATGATCGAGGGCGTGTTCCAGGTGTCGGATCTCTGTGCGCGCGACATCATGATTCCCCGCTCGCAAATGGATGTCATCGACATCAGCAAGCCGATCGAGGAATGGATGCCGGAAGTCCTGTCGACCGCCCACTCGCGCTTCCCCGCGATCGAAGGCGAGCGCGACAAGGTCATCGGCATCCTGCTGGCGAAAGACTTGCTGCGTTACTACGCAGAAGAGACTTTCGACGTGCGCGACATGCTGCGCCCCGCCATCTTCATCCCCGAATCGAAACGCCTGAATGTGCTGCTGCGCGATTTCCGCGCCAATCACAACCACATGGCCATCGTCGTTGATGAATACAGCGGCGTCGCCGGCCTGATCACCATCGAAGACGTGCTGGAACAGATCGTCGGCGATATCGAGGACGAATACGACTTCGATGAAGCCGAGGACAACATCCTCTCGCTCAAGGAAGGCCAGTTCGGCCCGCGCTGGCGCGTCAAGGCGCTCACCGAGATCGAACAATTCAACGAAGAAGTGGGCAGCCACCTGGTGGACGACGATGTCGACACCATAGGCGGCCTGGTCTCGAAGTACCTGGGTCGCATGGCGCACAAGGGCGATATTTTTGACCTCGGCAATTTGCGCTTCGAGGTGCTGCGCGCCGATGCGCGCCAGGTGCACGTGCTGCTCATCGAGCGCCTGCCCAACGTACCGGAACTGGAACTCTGACATGCGCGTGCTGTAAATGCGTTTCAGACGCTCAGATCCCAACGCTCCCGCCAAACCGCCGCGCAGCACATGGGCGCGCATGCTCACTGCCGCCATCGCCGGCGCCGGCGCGGTGCTGGCGTTCGCCCCTTTCGGCTACTGGCCGCTGCAAATCTTCAGCCTGGGCGTGCTGTTCTACCAGGTGCTGCGCGCCGCGAACGTCAAGAGCGGCGCGCTGATCGGCTGGGCCTACGGCTTTGGCTGGTGCGCGGCCGGCACCCACTGGTTATACATCTCCATGCACCGCTATGGCGACATGGCCGCGCCGCTGGCGGCCATCGCCGTGGCCCTGCTGGCACTCTTGATGGCCATCTACGTGGCGCTGGCGATGGGTGCGGCCGCCTGGCTGCGCCAGCGCTGGGTCCTTTCGCTGCCGACAATGACGCTGTTGATCTTGCCTTCGCTGTGGACCCTGTTCGAATGGACGCGCGGCTGGCTATTTACCGGCTTTCCGTGGCTCGCTACCGGCTACGCCCACAATGCCAGCCCGCTGGCCGGCTTTGCCCCCATCCTCGGTGCGTATGGCCTGGGCTGGCTGGCGGCGCTGTCCGCGGGCGCCCTGCTCTTGCTAGTCCACCCGCTGCGCCGCACGCGCTGGAGCGCGCTGGCCGGCCTGATCGCGCTGTACACGGCCGGCCTTGGCCTGCAGTACTTCAACTGGACACATCCAATCGGGCGTCCGATCACGCTACGCCTGTTGCAGGGCAATGTGCCGCAGCAGCAGAAATTCGATCCCGGCTTCGTCCTCGGCGCCCTGCAGATGTACCAGAGTGCCATCACCAGCGCGCCGGCAGACCTGATCGCCACGCCGGAAACAGCCGTTACCGTGCTGCCGCACCAGCTGCCACCGGGCTACCTCGATAGCCTGAGCGCTTACGCGCAGCAGACGGGCAGCACGATTTTGCTCGGCATGCCGGTGCTCGACGAACAGCAGCGCTTCTACAATACGGCACTGGGCATCACGCCCAACAGCGCGACAGGCCCTTACTACCAGTACCGCAAGCACCATTTGGTCCCGTTCGGCGAGTTCGTGCCGCCCGGCCTGCACTGGTTTGTCGCCATGATGGCCATCCCGCTGGGCGACATGGGCCGCGGCGCCGAGGTGCAGGCGCCGCTCCAGGTGCGCGACCAGCTGGTGCTGCCGAATATCTGCTACGAAGACCTGTTTGGCGAAGAAATCGCGGGACAGCTGGCCAGCGCCCACCGCAATGGCAAGCAGTCGGCGTCGGTGCTGCTCAATATGTCGAACCTGGCCTGGTTTGGCGACTCGATCGCCATCCCGCAGCATCTGCAGATTTCGCAGATGCGCAGCCTGGAAACGGGGCGCCCCATGCTGCGCTCGACGAACACGGGTGCCACCGCCGTGATCGACGGCAAGGGCATCGTGCAAAGCCTGTTGCCGCCGGAGCAGCAAGCCACCCTGGTGGCCAAGGTGCAAGGCATGGGCGGCATGACGCCATACATTTTGTATGGCAATAAACTGCTGCTGGCGCTGACCGCGCTGGCACTGCTGACGGCCTTCCTGCGCGCTCGCGCTGCCCGTCGTGACCGCGCCGCGCAGCAATCAGCGGCCGATATTGCCCGAAGAGTCACAGTGGGCCCGTAAAAACCGCTAAAATTAGCAAAACTCCGGCCCGGACGCGCTTGTCAGCAGCGTGCGGGCTTCAAGCAACCCATAACAAAGCGCAGCCTCGCGCGCGGCGAACTCATACGATGCTCACATTTCAACAAATTATCCTGACCTTGCAAACCTATTGGGACAAGCAAGGTTGCGCCCTGCTCCAGCCTTACGACATGGAAGTCGGCGCCGGCACCTTCCACACCGGCACCTTCCTGCGCGCGATCGGACCGGAACCATGGCGCGCCGCCTATGTGCAGCCATCGCGCCGCCCGAAAGATGGCCGCTATGGCGAAAACCCGAACCGCATGCAGCACTACTACCAGTACCAGGTGGTATTGAAGCCGGCGCCGGAAAACATCCTCGACCTGTATCTGGGTTCGCTGGCCGCCTTGGGCCTGGACTTGCAGCAAAATGACGTGCGCTTCGTCGAAGACGACTGGGAAAGCCCGACGCTGGGCGCCTGGGGCCTGGGCTGGGAAGTCTGGCTGAACGGCATGGAAGTGACCCAATTTACCTACTTCCAGCAGGTCGGCGGCCTCGATTGCAAGCCCGTGCTGGGCGAGATCACCTACGGCATCGAACGCCTGGCCATGTATTTGCAAGGCGTGGAAAACGTATATGACCTAGTGTGGACCGAGTGGGAAGAAAAGGGCGCAGCCGGCGAAACGGTGACCAAGAAGCTGACCTACGGCGATGTCTTCCACCAGAACGAAGTCGAGCAATCGACTTACAACTTCGAGCACGCAAATACCGACTTGCTGTTCGAACAGTTCAGCAACTACGAAGCGGAAGCGAAGCGCTTGATCGAACTGCAACTGACACTGCCGGCCTACGAGAAAATCATGAAGGCCTCGCACAGCTTCAATATGCTCGACGCGCGTGGCGCCATCTCGGTGACGGAACGCGCCGCCTATATCGGCCGCGTGCGCACCCTGTCGCGCCTGGTGGCGCAAGCGTATTACGACTCGCGCGAGCGCCTCGGTTTCCCGATGCTGCCCGCCGCAGACCAACCCGCCGCCGCTTGATTGCCCAGCCTATACACCGCCGTACCAGACAAGAACACCATGAACCAAACACTGCTCATCGAACTGCTGACCGAAGAACTGCCGCCGAAAGCGCTGGCCAAACTGGGCGCCGCCTTCACCGCCGGCATCGTCAATGGCCTCAAAGCGCGCGACTTCCTGGAAGCCGACAGCGTCGCTACCAGCTATGCCTCGCCACGCCGCCTGGCCGTCTCCATCACCAACGTGCGCGAAGTGTCGCCCGATAAATCCATCCGCGAAAAAATCCTGCCCGTCTCCGTGGCGCTGGACGCGAATGGCAACGGCACGCCGCCGCTGGCCAAGAAACTGGCTGCACTGGGCTTCCCCGAACTGACGCTGGCCGAACTGGAACGCGCCGCCGACGGCAAGGCAGAAAGCTTCTTCTACACCTATACGGCAGCGGGCAGCGAACTGGCCACCGGTGCGCAAGCAGCATTGAACGAGTCTGCTGCCAAGCTGCCGATTCCAAAACTGATGAGCTATCAGCGCCCGGACGGCACGAGCGTGCAATTCGTGCGCCCAGCCCACAGCCTGATCGCCCTGCACGGCATCAACGTGCTGCCTTTGACCCTGCTGGGATTGACGGCTGGCCGCAGCACCTTGGGCCACCGCTTCCTCACCGACGGCAAGGCTATCACCATCGCGCACGCGGAAAACTATGCAGCTGCCCTGATCCTCAACGCCAGCGTCATCGCCAGCAACGAGGAACGCAAGGAGCGCATTCGCGCCCAGTTGCTGGACAAGGCAGGCGCCGACCAGGTGCTGATGCCCGAAGCGCTGCTCGACGAAGTGACCGCGCTGGTCGAATGGCCAGTCGTGTATGAATGCCATTTCGAGGAAGAATTCCTGGCCGTGCCGCAGGAATGCCTGATCCTCACCATGCAGACGAACCAGAAGTATTTCGCGCTGACCGATAGCGAAGGCAAGCTGCGCTCGCGCTTTTTGATCGTCTCGAACATCGAGACGGACACGCCAGAACACATCATCGGCGGTAACGAGCGCGTCGTGCGCCCGCGCCTGTCGGACGCCAAGTTCTTCTTCGAGCAAGACAAGAAAAAAACCCTGGCATCGCGTTTGCCGCTGCTAGCCAACGTGGTCTACCACAACAAGCTGGGCACGCAAGCGGCACGCACAGAGCGCGTCAAGTCGCTGGCCGGCGCCATCGCCGCCAAGCTGGGCTACGACGTGACACTGGCCGAACGCGGCGCCCTGCTGGCCAAGGCCGATCTGCTGACCGACATGGTGGGCGAGTTCCCGGAACTGCAAGGCATCATGGGTACGTATTACGCGCGCCATGACGGCGAGCCGGAAGACGTGGCACTGGCCGCTTCCGAACACTACCAGCCGCGCTTTGCCGGCGACAACCTGCCGTCGAGCGCCACCGGCACCGCCGTGGCCCTGGCCGACAAGCTCGAAACCCTGGTTGGCATCTGGGCTATCGGCCTGGCACCCACAGGCGACAAGGACCCGTTCGCGCTGCGCCGCCACGCCCTGGGCGTGCTGCGCATGCTGCTGGAAAAACGTTTGCCGCTGTCGATCCAGGGCTTGCTGGCTGACGCTGCCGCGCAATTTTCCACCATCGCTGGCTTCAAGGACCCGGTGGCGGACGTCACTATCTTCATGCTCGACCGCCTGCGCGGCATCCTGCGTGAACGCGGTTTCTCGCCAAATGAAATCGAAGCCGTCGTGGCGCAAAATCCAGACCGCCTGGACGACATCGTGCAGCGCCTGGAAGCGGTGCAGGCGTTTGCCGCCCTGCCCGAAAGCGCCTCGCTGGCCGCCGCCAACAAGCGCATCACCAACATCCTGAAAAAGAATGAGGAAGCCGTCAACCAGGTCGCCGCCGGTGGCGTGAACGTGGCCCTGCTGCAAGACGAAGCGGAGAAAAAACTCGCCGCAGCCGTCTCGCGCGTGCAGCCGGAAGTCGACGCGGCCTTTGCCAAGGGCGACTTCACCAGCACCCTGCAAACGCTGGCGCAGCTGCGCGACGACGTCGATGGCTTCTTCAACGACGTGATGGTGATGGCCGAGGATGTCGCCCTGCGCAACAACCGCCTGGCCTTGCTGTCGTCGCTGCACGGCATGATGAACCGCGTGGCCGACATTTCCAAGCTGGCGGCATAATGGGCACTGCGGCGCTGAAACTGATTATTCTCGACCGTGACGGCGTCATTAATCATGATTCGCCGGACTTCATCAAGTCGCCAGCCGAATGGCAGCCGATTCCCGCTTCGCTCGAAGCGATAGCCCGCCTGAACCAGGCCGGCTATCGCGTTATCGTCGCCTCGAACCAGTCGGGCATCGCGCGCGAGTACTTCGACATGACGGTGCTGAACGCGATCCATCAGAAGATGCATACCATGGCGCAGCAAGTGGGCGCCGATATCGACTCCATCTTCTTTTGCCCGCACGCGGGCGCGGACAATTGCGACTGCCGCAAGCCGAAACCGGGCATGTTCCATGAAATCTCGAAGCGCTACAACACCAGCCTGAAAGGCGTGCCCACGGTTGGCGATTCGCTGCGCGACCTGCAAGCCGGTTTCATCAGCGGCTGCGTGCCCTACCTAGTCTTGACGGGCAAGGGCGAAAAAACCAATGAAACGGGTGGCCTGCCACCTGGCACCCAGGTCTTCCCCGACCTGGCCGCTGTGGTCAGCCACCTGCTCAAGGCAGCAGCGGCGCCAGCGCCCTCCATGGCATTCAGTATCTAATTTTCGGAGAACCGCATTGCGTAATATTTCCCTGTTCCTGCGATCCCTGCTATTCATGAGCATCATGATCCTAGCCACCATCGTCTGGGCCTGCGTGTGCTTTTTTGCAGCACCATTGAGCTACAACAAGCGCTATTGGGTCACCTCGCGCTGGAACGTGTTTATCCTCTGGTGCGCCAAGGTCATCTGCGGCATCCGCTATGAAATCAAAGGCGCCGAGAACTTCCCGGATGCACCGGCCATCGTGCTGTCAAAGCACCAGTCGGCCTGGGAAACCATCTTCTTGCTGCCCAGCCTGCCCCGTCCGCTGGTGTATGTATTCAAGAAGGAAATCCTGTACATCCCCTTTTTCGGCTGGGCCATGGCGCTGCTGCGCATGATTCCCATCGACCGCAAGCAGGGCAAACATGCCTTCAAGAGCGTGGTCGCGCATGGCAAACGTCGCCTGGCCGATGGCCAATGGATTATCATGTTCCCCGAAGGCACCCGCATTCCGGTAGGCCAGGCCGGCAAGTACAAGAGCGGCGGCACGCGTCTGGCAATCGCCACGGGCTCCGTGGTGGTGCCGATTGCACATAATTCAGGCGAATGCTGGCCCAAGCAGTCATTTCTCAAACGTCCGGGATTGATCACCGTGTCGATAGGCAAACCGATTTCGCCGGAAGGGCAAACCCCGGACAGCATGATGCAACAGGTGGAAAATTGGATAGAATCAGAAATGCGCGTCATTTCGCCTCACGCCTACAACGCTGGCTAGACGGCATCAGCGCGGTCATCCAGGAGCCGACCCTGCGCCAGCAGATGAAGACCATCAAGGTCGGCGACCAGCAACTGGATTTGTTCGCGCACGACGTCTCGACCAGCACGCCCCCGGTGGTGCGCCCCACGGCACCGCCGGCGCCGCCCGTGGCGCCACCGCTTCAGCATCGAACGTGGCCGGCAGTGCCCGTGTCACCTGTCGCGCTTCCTTCCTCACCTCATCTGCCTTCCCCGCCACGCACTGTCGATGGCCCTGTGCTGCGCCAGTTGCAACTGGGCAGCCACCTGATCGAATTCGCCCTGCGCCGCTCCACGCGCCGTTCCATCGGCTTCATGATCGACGATAACGGCTTGCGCGTCACCGCGCCCAAGCGCGTCACCCTGTCCGAGATCGACAATGCCATCCGCGCCAAGCAAAGCTGGATCGTCTCGAAGCTGCTGGAAAGGGGCGAGCGCAAGGTGCAGCGCCAGCAACGCCCACCCGTAGCATGGATCGATGGCGCCGTACTGCCCTACCTCGGTGGCGAGATCACATTGCGCTTGCACCAGGCACCGCGCCACCGCGCCAGCTTCCAGCGCGAGACCAATGAGCTGCACGTCTGGGTCACACCCACGGGCAGCGAACAACAGTTGAAGGAAAAAGTGAAGGGCTGGTTCCAGCATGAAGCGCGCCAGTTGTTCGAAGCGCGGCTGGACCTGTATGCGGACAAGCTCGGTGTGCGCTACGATTCATTATCGCTATCCTCGGCCGGTACGCGCTGGGGCAGCTGCACCATCGAGCGCAAGATCCGCCTGAACTGGCGCCTGATCCACTTCGCCCTGCCGCTGATCGACTACGTGGTGGCGCATGAACTGTCGCACCTGCTGGAAATGAACCATAGCCCCCGCTTCTGGGCCACCGTGGAATCGATCTATCCCGATTACGATGGCGCCAAGCAGGCGCTGAGAAAGCGCTCGCAGGAATTGCCCGTTTTGTTCGCGTAGACAATATTGTTGGCGGCTGTCGGATTACGCGCTAGCGCGCTAATCCGACCTTGTATTATTCCCTTCATGCCGTTCGTGATATTGCGAACGGTATCGACCGCTGTCAAAATCTTGGTAGGCATATCAAGACCGGGTAACTGGATGCTGTATCC
>NZ_JBNYXR010000018.1:0-111127 GCF_051380805.1 Janthinobacterium paucivorans | reverse complement strand
GCGCAAAGCCGGTGCCACGTCAAGCACTATTTCATTGATTTGCCATCAATTGCGCGGGCTTGCTCCTTAACTTGGGTGGATTGGGGTCCGACCCCAGCTCTTTGCCTCTGGGGTTAGCGAATTTACTGGCGCTCATAAATCACGCCAAAATCCTTAACTGAACGGCATTAGCCCTATGACCGCCTTATGACGTAGCGCTAACATTACACGCGCGCCGGCGCGCCGATCGCGTACTATGACTGCATCACCGTCACCCCTACAGCCCATGCCCAGCCAGAACTATCGCCAGCCGTGCACTATCGGCACCGTTTGTTTGCTTGCCTGCGTCGTGCTGGCGGCGTGCACACCGTTGCCGCCCGCTCCCGTCCAGACGCCGGCCCATACACCTGGGCCAGCCGCCCTTGCTGCCACACCCGCGCCAGCGCCCGCGTGGCAACAGCAAGAAAAAGGGGTCTTGCACATCGTTCCACAGCAATCCCTGCTGACCATCACCGTGCGGCGCGGCGGCGCGCTGGCCCGGCTCGGGCATGACCATGTGATCGCCAGCCGCAATCTGCAAGGCGTGGTGGCGCCGGCGCTGGGACGCGCGCAATTCCAGTTCCGGCTCGACGAGATGAGTGTGGATGAAGAGGGCTTGCGCCAGGCGGCAGGCCTGACGACGACGCCGTCAGCGGACGCCATCGCCGGCACGCGCCACAACATGCTGGTGCGCGTGCTGGAGGCCGAGCGTTATCCGTGGGTGCGTATCGAGGCGCGCCGCACGGACGACAAAGAGACGCTCGAAGCAGACATCACTGTGCATGGCGTGACGCGCACGGTGCAGTTGCCCGTACGCATAGAAGAAGCGGCCGATGGTCGCGGCCTGCAGGCCAGCGGCAGCCTGCTGCTGAAACAAAGCGACTTCGGCATCGTGCCATTCGCCATCCTCGGCGGCGCCATGGCGGTGCAGGACCAGATGGAACTGGCGTTCCGCATTAGCGCCCGCCAGGAAGTCAGCGCGCCAGGATCAGGCGCAAGCCCAGGCCGATAAAGATGCTGCCGGCCACGCGGTCCAGCCACAGGCCGGCGCGCGGCCGGCCGTTGAGCCAGCGGCCGACGGCGCCGGAAAAATAGCCGAGCAAGCCAAACAGCACACACGCCTGCGCCGTGAAGACCAGGCCCAGCTGCGCCGTCTGCCAACTGGCATTGCCTTGGCCAGTGACAATGAACTGCGGCAAAAACGAGAGGAAAAACAGCACGACTTTCGGATTGATACTGTTGGCAAACAAACCCTTGCCGAACAGGCGCAGCAATGATTCATCGGGCAAGGCGGCTGCGCCATCGACTTTCGCGCCGCCTCGACTGCGCAAGGCGCCGACCCCCAAGTACATCAGGTACAGCCCGCCGGCCACTTTCAGCACGGTCAATGCCGTGGGCGTAGCGGCCAGCACGGCCGACACACCGATGCTCGCCAGCACAGTGTGGGTGAGGCAGCCAAGGGCGCAGCCCAGGCCGAACGCCATGCCCTGGCGACGCCCGCGCGACATGCCCACGCCCAGCACCATCAGATTGTCGGGGCCGGGACTGGCGGTAATGAGAACGGCGGCGGCCAGGAAGGCCAGCAACTGGTCGGCACTGAGCATGGAAGTCTCGCAGGAAAAAACCGCCATGATACCGTAGCACTCGCCATGCCGACAGCAGATGAAATTGCACTTGCGTCACCAAGAGTCGATTAAAATGACGTATCCATAGCAAACGGCATTGCCGCCGATTCCAGCGCGACCATCACCTCACTCATCGATGCCAGCCCACCCGCCCCCATCCAGCCACCGCGCCCCCATCTGCCGCGTCAGCGGCGGGCTATGCGGCTGGCCGCTTCTGTTCGGTATGCAGTTCCTTCTGCTGTTCGCCCTGCTGGGCTTGGCCGGCGTGGCGCAGGCAGCGCCCTTGCCCCTGACACAGCAAGGCATCGTACACCTGGGCAAAGGCGGGCAACTATTTCTCGCTGCAAATGAGGTCGCGCCTGCCGACGCCGCCACGCTGCCCGCCTGGCTGGCGCGCCAGCGCCCGGCCGGACAAGTCGACCTGTTCGGCGGCGCCTACTGGTTGCATGCGCAGGTGCGCAACGACAGCAACGTCGCGGCCTGGGTCATCGACCCGAACGACACCCTGATCGATCTGGTCGACCTTTACGTGTATGGTCCGGGGCCGCAAGCGGCGCCGCAAACCTTGCTGACGGGCTACCAGCGCCCACACGAATATTTGCTGCACTACGGCAGGAACGTGCAGCTGGCGCCCGGTGCCACGTATGATATCCTGATCCGCTTTTCCAGCCCCTACTACGCGCGCGCGCCCCTGTTCGGCATGCAGACGCAGCAGGACTACCGCAAGCTGGTGGGCAAGGAAAACTTCTTGATAGTGGCCTCCATCGGCGCCCTGCTGGCGCTGGGCCTGTTCAATTTCTTCATCTTTTCCATTACCCTGGAAAAGGCCTCGGCTTATTACGTGCTGTACGTGCTGACATATGGCCTGGCCTGGGCCATGACCTTCCACGTCTTCGCCGACCTGTTCGACTGGCACCAGCTGCAGCTGCATTACGTGCCGTTTTTCCTGCTGCCCGTCTTCAGCACCCTGTTCTATATGCATTTCCTGCGACTGCGCGACTATTCGCGCCTGCTGTACCGCATCAGCAAGGTCAACCTGGTGCTGCCGCTGCTGCTCTTGCCTAGCTGCTTCTTCGCCCTGTCGTATGCACACACCTTGGCCACCATCGTGATCAGCATCTGGATGCTGCTGGCGCTCATTTGCGGCATCGTCGTGTGGCGCCGCGGCTACCAGCCGGCGCGCTTCTTCGTGCTGGCCTTCGTCGCCCTGATGCTGCCCGGCTTCATGATACTGCCGGCCAACCTGGGCCTGATGCCAGCCATGGTGGCCAACGCCCAGCTGGTGACGCTGCTCGGTGGCACGCTTGACGGCTTGCTGCTGGCCTTTGCCCTGGCCGACCAAATCCGCCTGCTGCGCAACAACCTGGAACAGCGCGTGCGGGAACGCACCTTGGCGCTGACCCTCAGCAACGACGCCCTGCTGAAGGCCAAGGAACATGCGGAAGTGGTGAGCCGCCATCGCATCGACTTTCTGTCGGCCATGAGCCACGACATCCGCACGCCGCTCGCTGGCGTGATCGGCATGCTGAAGTTCGCCCTGCGCGACCAATCCATCAAAGGCCGCACGCAAGAATACCTGCGCATCGGCTTGCACAATGGCGTCTCTCTGCTGACCATTCTCAATGATATCCTCGATTTCTCGAAGATCGACGCAGGTAAGCTGACCCTGGAAACGCTGGACTTCGACTTGCTGGCGCTGATCGGCGACGCGGCCGGCATCGTGCAGGGCCAGGCCGATGCCAAGAGCCTGTTGCTGCGCCGCGAACTGGCGCTGGACCTGCCGCGCTACGTGTGCGCCGATCCCACGCGCCTGCGACAAATCCTGATCAACCTGCTGGGCAACGCACTGAAATTCACGGCCAATGGCGAAGTACAGCTGGAAGTGCGGCGCGCCCGCACGCCACCGCGCCGCGATGGCCGTAGCGAGATCGAATTCATCATCAGCGACACCGGCCCCGGCATCGACGCCGATACCTTGCCGCGCCTGTTCCAGAAGTTCGAGCAGGCCGACCATTCCACCACGCGCCGCTACGGCGGTACGGGCCTGGGCCTGGCTATCTGCAAGGAACTGGTCGAACTGATGAAAGGCACGATAGGCGTGGAAAGCCGGGTCGGTATCGGCTCACGTTTTCATTTCACCTTGCCACTGCAAGACGGCAGCGCGCCAGCGGCCGACACGCGCCGGCCGACGCGCCAGGCGCGCCATGCCTACCGCCTGCGCATCCTGTGCGCCGAAGACGTGCGCACCAACCAGATCATCATCGGCACCCTGCTCGAAGGCATGGGCCATGCCGTGAGCATCGTCGAAAACGGCGAAGAGGCGCTGCGCGCGCTGGCCACGGGCGCCTACGACTGCGTGCTGATGGATGGCCGCATGCCGCTGATGGATGGCGAACAGGCCGCACGCCTGATCCGCGACGGCGGCAACAGCCAATTTGCTATTGCCGACGCACAGATCCCCATCATCGCGCTGACCGCCAACGCCAGCGAACATGACCGGCAACGCTACCTGGCCTCGGGCATGGACGACTTCCTTAGCAAGCCAGTCGACGAAGCGCTGCTGTTCGAAAAAATCAATGCCATCATCGACCTGCTGCTGGCGCGCGGCCAGGCACTGCCGCCGGCCATGCCGGCTGCGGACGATACCCTGGCGCGCCAATTTGGCCTGGACGACGCCAACAGCGCGGCGCAGACGGACACGCCGATGCCGGCCGATCCGATGACGACGCGCGTGCACATCCTGCCGCTGGCAGGTCTGTCACCGCAACACTTGCAGCGTATTGCGCAAGCGTTCCTGATGGAAGCGCCGCGACGCCTGGACCTGGCATGCCACGCCGTGCGCGATGGCAACGCCAGCGCAGCCGCAGCCGCCTTCCACGCCTTGAAAGGCAGCGCCGGCTACCTGAGCCGCCCTACCCTGCACAGCCTGTGCCACCAGATGGAAACCCTGGCCTCGAATGGGCGGCTCGATGAGGTAGAACAATTCCTGCCTCAGTTGCAGGCAGCACTGGACGTGGCGCGGCGCGACCTGGAAGACCAGCCCGGAACCTGAGCCATCAGGCCTGGAAGTCCGTCTCTCCCTGGATCACGGCCGGATAGCCCGTCATGGCGCGCGAGGTCTGCATGCCCGCCATCACGGCCGCCTCCACGCAGCCCGCGTTCAAGCCCGTCTTGATCCAGTCGCCCGTGAGGAACAGGTTGGAAAAGCCCGACTGATCGGTGGCCAAGCGATACTGCGTGCTGTTTACCACCGACATCACGTAGCGCTCGGACGGGTCGACGTTGGCGCGCCAGTACTGGCTGTCGAAGCGCGCCGGCCCGGTGCCGGCCTTGGCATCGACCAGCCATTGCCAGGGAAATGCGCCTGGCGCACCGGCCTCGGGCCACAGCGCGCCGATCTCGCGCTCCAGCTGATGCAGCGCGCCCTGCTTTGCCTTGTCCGCGCAGCGGGCGGGGAAACCCGTGTCGGTGACGGGCGGGTAGCTGTCAACGGGGAAGGCGCTGCAAAAGTAGGACACATTCTTCGGTTCCAGTCCCGCCGGCCAGTCTTCGCGCGCCAGCAACTGGTCCATCGGCGCCCAAGTGTCGTACGGCTCCGTAAAGGCCGACAGCACGGGCTGCTGGCCGTTGGGCTGCATGCTCCAGCCCATCTGTGTCAAATCCTTGTTGAGCCACACCTGGTAAGCCTGCGTGGCCACGGTTTTCACCTTC
Organism: Janthinobacterium paucivorans; assembly: GCF_051380805.1. Taxonomy (NCBI): domain Bacteria; kingdom Pseudomonadati; phylum Pseudomonadota; class Betaproteobacteria; order Burkholderiales; family Oxalobacteraceae; genus Janthinobacterium; species Janthinobacterium paucivorans. The sequence goes on along the minus strand of NZ_JBNYXR010000018.1, from coordinate 105,773 downwards.
TCGACCGTCAGTTGCAGGGCCGGGTTTTGCGCCAGCAGTTGCGGGCACAGGGCGGGCAGCGAGCCGATGGAAATACCAAATACCACCTTGTCGAAATCGACGCCCTTCTTCAATACCGTGACCGGCAGCTCGCGGCCGCACGCTTGCCGGTATTGCTGCGGCCAGTCGCTCCAGTACGATTCCAGGTTGACGTCGTGCTCTTGCAGCAGCGCCGCCTGCGCCGGATCAAGCTGTGCGTAATCGGGCGTGCTGGGCCAGCACGCCAGGCCCTTCACGTCCACCAGCGGCGCATAGCCGGCGCCAGGGTCCTTCAATTGCACCTGCTGCGTGATGCGGATGCTGTCGATGTCGCCCGCACCCGGCACCAGCTCTTCGACCCGCTGGAAGAACTTGAATTGCACGCCGCGCTTGCGCAGCACTTCATACAGGGGAGTAAAGATGGTGTCGCCCATGCCGGCCTGCATCTTGAACATGATGCCGCCCTTGTAGGCCAAGCCGATGCGCGCCATCGATCGCAACAGCGTCCCCGCCTCGATATTCGGTTTCGCGAAATCGCCGCCCTCGTAGGCGAACACCAGGTCATAAAAACCGCGCACGGGCGCCGAATTGATGCAGAACTGCTCGTCGCCGCCATGTTTTTTCAGCCAGGCGCGGAAATCGATGTCGTTGATCACGTCAAAGCCATTCTTCAACACGCCATCGTCGAACATGCCTTTCATGACCGTTATGCCCAGGTCCAGACAAGTGAACAGGCGACGCAATTCATCGTCGCCCTCGATCAGGGCGCGGTAGCGCAGGCGCAACCAGGCACGGATGCCGCTCAGGGTGCTGGCCAGCAGCCGATGGCTGGCCGCGTCATGGCGCGTGGAATCGGGCGCCAGCTCGGCCACCAGCGCCACCAGCGCGCCCACCGACAAACCCACGTCCAAGCCCAGTTCATCGGCCCGCCCCACCACCGCGTCAGCCAGGTGGCGCAGCCAGCCCGGCCAGACGCCCTCACCCTCACTCTCGCCATCACCTTGCAGCGCGCTGCTGCGCACGATGCGCGCGTCGGCATCCGCTACCTGCCGGATCTGGCGTATCCACTGTTCGATCCAGCCCACCATGGCGATCGCCATCTGCCACAGGGTGACGTCTTCGCCGCCCTCGCCCGGCTCGCCCGGCAAGGTGGGAAAGACGATGGACCAGTTGCGCCACTGGCCCTTGACGTCTTCCGACAGGGCCACGTAATCGTGCTGCTTGAAGGCGTCGCGCCAGGTGGCCAGCGGTGCGCCGGGCGGACGCTCCAGGCTGGCATACGCTTCCTTGATCATCTTGAAAGCATTCGCATAGAAGCCGAACCAGATATGCAGGCCGTGCTCCTCGATGCGCTGGCCAAGCTGCGCATTGCGCCCACTGGCACCCTTGCCGCCCAGGCGCCAGCCCAGCTGGTAGACAGTGATCGCATGCTGGTTTTGCCAGCCAGGCTGGTTCGTCAAATAATAGGCGGCCGTCATGGCGGCCACGCCGCCGCCGAGGATGGCGATTTTTTCCGGCGCGATCTGCGAATTGTCGACCAGTTCCTCGCCCGGCATGGCCGTGAAGTCGAAATTGACATGGAACGGCAATATCGCCGCCTGCGGCCCCAGCCGCAAGCCCAGGGTCTGGTCCAGCGGGAAGCTGTCGAACGCATGCAAGGTGCATTCGTATTCGTAGCCGAGCAGGCGCGCGCTGTGCAGACGGTTGATCTCGGCCGGCGCGGCCACCAGGGCCTGGTACACGGCTTTCACGCCCGCGCTGTCGGGAAATTGCTTGAGGAAAATCTGGTCGATGCGCGGCTTGCGCAGCAAGGAAACAATATCGGCCCAGCCGGCTTGATCGAGGTCGAAGAAATCGGGGATGGAGAGAAAAATCTTGAACGCCTGCTCGATGAGTTCCAGGAAACTGTTGATGGGCTGGTGCTGCCCCGTCTGCACGCTGGCATTCACTTCCAGCAACGGGTGCAAGGCCAGCTTGGTTTCCGGCGAAAAATGCTGGAAACCCTTGGCGGCCACGGCGCAGCGCAGCGGCTCGCTGCCGGCAGCAGGAATGTCGTATTCGCACAGGTATTTCGGATAGCCGAACAGTTCGCGCCCGTTGATCAGGGCCATCGCGTCATCGACAAAAATGTGACAGGGATACCAATAAATATGCGCGAGCTTGCCAGCCGCATCCATCTCGCCGACCATGATCCAGGTGACGATATCGACTTCCGTGATCCAGCCCTTGGCCTGGTCGACGGGATTGGCCGAATCGGCATGGTTGACGCGCGTAAACGTCAGCATCACGTACGGTGACAGCGCTTTCAAGGTCATCTTGCGGCCCGCCACCTGGTTCAGCGTGGTATTGACGGTCGCTTGCAACTTCGTCAGCTCGCCCCTGACGAAATAACCATACATTTCAGACTGTTTCAATTGCAGCGGCGAGTGCATCATCACCGAACCACCCTGATAAATATACGCAGGTCTTGCCGAAGGTATCGCTGTCATTGCCCTATCTCCTTAAGTTTCAATCAAACAAGATTTCTCTAGTGTTCTAGTGTATTTGAGAAATATCAATGCATGATATGAAATAAATTAAAGGATTTGCCAAGATGCATAGCTTAGCTTTCTTTCATGCAAGAAACAGCCTGCGCAGGGCAGGCGCAGCAAGTCCCTGCCATCGGGTGTAGGATGAAGCTTCCTCAGCGTTTCGAGCACCCTGCCATGGCAATGATTACCACCGACTACGTTTCCACCTATTCCGGCAACCGTTTTTATCCTTTGCGCCCGCATATCGACAAGGTCGCCATCGAAGACATTGCCCATGGCCTCGCCTACCAATGCCGCTTCAATGGACAGACGCAAGTGTTTTACTCTGTCGCCCAGCACAGCCTGATTGTCGCCGGCCTGGTGCCGCCCCATTTGCGCCTGGCGGCCCTGCTGCACGACGCGGCCGAAGCCTACCTCGGTGACATGGTGAAACCCTTGAAAGTGCTGCTGCCGCAATTTGCCGTACTCGAAGACAAGGTCAGCGCCATCATCGCCACCACCTATGGTCTGGATTTTTCCGATTACGCGCCCATCAAACGGGCCGACCTGATCGCCTTGGCGACGGAAAAGCGCGACCTGATGCCCCACTCGGCCGAGCGCTGGGATTACCTTGACGACATCGTCCCCTTGCCCGGTATAATCGAGGCCATGGGTCCGGCCGAAGCCAAGCAGCGCTTCCTGCACGCCTTTACACAGCTGGGCGGACTTGGAATGGCGCCGTGAAAGTCTCTTTCCATGCTGCGCCAACGGGCGCTAAGCCACGGTTTTTGCACGGCTTTTTCAGATATCCACAGCAACTGTGGATAAGGTTGTTGATAAGTCCCTCTTGACAAGCCGCAACACCAGCATTGATGCGGCTTTCAATAATTTGCTGAATTCACAGGCAATTTTTTAATCCAATGAAATCAACGACTTGGAATCATGATTTAGCGCCAGAGCGAAGCAGCTGGGGCAGCATGAAAATATATTTTGCTATGCATAAGCAATCCTGCCCCAGGCCATCTTGCCTGGACAGCATTGTTTTGACAAACCCCGCAGACTGGCATAGTGTGGGGTACGCGAGTACGATCAACGGTGGGTAAATGCATGAATATGGATAGCGACAGTGCCGCCAAGGGGGCGGACGAACCCGACTGGCTCATCGACGAGCCACTCGGGCGCGCAGGCGCGACGGCAGAACCTGCGATCGCGACGCCGTGGCGCGTGCTGATTGTCGATGACGATGTCGATGTGCACGTGGTAACCAAGTTCGCCCTCAGCCAGGCCAGCTTCCAAGGCCGTAGGCTGAGCTTTTTGCACGCTTATTCGGGGAGCGAGGCGCTCGCCTTGCTGCGCAGCACGCCCGATATCGCCGTGGTGCTACTCGACGTCATCATGGAAACCCCGGATGCCGGGCTGCAAGTGGCGCACCAAGTTCGCACCGAGCTGCACAACAGCGCCGTGCGCATCATCCTGCGTACGGGCCAGCCCGGCCAAGCGCTCGAACACCGCATCGTCATCGACTACGACATCAACGATTTCTGGTGCAAGACAGACCTGACCACGCGCAAATTATTTACCACCGTAATCACCTCGCTGCGCACCTACGCCACCTTGCGCGAATCGCAACAACAAGTCACCGACCTCGCTGCTGCCCTGGCCCAGTGTGGCGACACGCCAGCGTGAGGGGCCGATGGCAAGCTTTGGAACGCCACCGCCACGTTGACAACGGCTAAGCAAACCGGCGCGCGCAGTGACATCAGCAAACAAGCAAGAAATCATGGGTAGATGCCGCGCTTGACAGCAAGCGTCGCCGACTGAAGACGACGACGCGCAGTCAGTGTTGATCGGCCTTGTCAGGCATAACAACAAGTGTACTGGATAAACATACAGGCCAATTCCCCACCGTGCCTTGGGCTGCGGCGACGCTGCATTTGCCACGCCGATCCGGCACCACTATCTAAGTGGCGGATTGTTAAGCGCTTTTTCAGATATCCACACGGACTGTGGATATCTTTGTGGATAAGGCTCTATTGACAAGCCTCAAAGCCACAGCCCGTGCGGCTTTCAATAAACTGCTCAATCAAACAGCAAAAATAAAACCGATTAAAATCAGTTACTTAGAAAATCAAACAATATCACCACAAAATTATTTCGCCAATTTCGCTAAGCCATGATTTGTGCATAACTGAGCCGTAGTGAGCAATCCGGCAACACCGGACTACGGCTGCCAGCAACACAGTTGCCGCGAGGATACTCAATGCACGGTCCGGCGGCGCTGCTCCGGATGCAACAGCACGCGCTCGATCAGTTCGGGGGCGACATTGTATGACTTCAAGTATTCCAGTGCACACAAGGTACTGAAGGCAGCCTGCACGGCAATGCCCAGGTTGACGATATCGCACATCTTCTGGTCGCTCCGGACATGCAGCACCAAGGTTTTGACGGGCATATGCAGCGTTTCTGTGTAATGAGACATGACGAACGACTCCTGCGAAGGGGATAGAGGGGTGGAAACGGCGTTGCGGCGCCGGCCGCGCTAACGCGGACAGCAACAGCGGTCGTGTTGCCTTTAAAGTATTGCTGATATATTCTTAATGTCAATAGCAGGGAAACATGAGCCACGGTTTTTTCTTGCAGGCACAAGCGCTGCCGAAAGCGATGGACAAGCGCAAGCGGCCACGGCGATAATCAACCATGCCCTCATCCCCCCTCGCCGCCCGCCCGCCCGACCTGCCCCACCCGCAACCGGCCTCGCTGGCCGACCTGTTTTTCTCGTTTACTTGGCTAGCGCTGCAGGGATTTGGTGGCGTGCTGGCCGTGATCCAGCGCGAAATGGTCGAGCGCAAGCGCTGGCTGACGCAAGAGCAATTTATGGAAGACTGGGCCTTGGCACAAATCATGCCAGGACCGAATGTCATCAACCTGTCGCTGATGCTCGGCGCGCGCTATTTCGGCTTGCGAGGCGCCCTGACGGCACTGGCCGGCATGCTGGCCGTGCCCCTCGTCATCGTGCTGTTGCTGGGCGTGCTGTACACGCACTTTGGCGACAACGCGCAGATGGCAGGCGCCTTGCGCGGCATGGCGGCCGTGTCGGCCGGCATGATCGCCGCCATGGGCATGAAACTGGCAGGCGCGCTAGGCAAGCATCCGCTGCCTCTGTGGCTGACCTTGTCCATCACGGTGCTGGGCGTGCTGATGGTGGCGATCTTGCGCTGGCCACTGCTGTACATCCTGCTGGGCCTGGGCGGCATCGGCTGCCTGCTGACCTATCGCAAGCTGTCCTCATGACGCCGCCTTTGCAACTGACCTTGAGCGCGGGCGACTGGCTGAACCTGTTCGGCCATTATCTGATGCTGTCGCTGATGTCGATCGGCGGCACCATTTCCACCACCGCAGAAATGCACCGCTTCCTGGTCGAACAGCATGGCTGGCTGACGCAGGCGCAATTCAATGAGTCGATTGCCATCGCGCAAGCCGCGCCCGGCCCGAACGTGCTGTTCGTCGCCCTGATGGGCTGGAACGTGGGCATGAATGCCGGCAGCTACGCGGCTGCGTGCCTGGGCGTGCTGGTGACCATGGTGGGCATCATGCTGCCCAGCACCACCCTCACCTACGTGGCGGCACAGTGGGGCTACCGCAACGCCGACCTGCGCGCCGTACGCGCTTTCAAGCAAGGCATGGCGCCCATCGTCGTCGCCCTGCTCATTTCCACGGGCATGATATTGGGCAGCGCGCATCACGACATCCGCACCGATTGGCCCCTCTGGAGCCTGTCCATCGTGGCCGGCCTGATCATCTGGCGCACGAAAATCCACTTATTGTGGCTGCTGGCGGCCGGTGCCATGCTGGGCTGGCTGCAACTGGTGTAGGTCGACACGGCCTGATGGCGCTGCGCTGGGCTGCACCACCTCGTCATCCATCGACTGCGCGACGCCGCTGCTGCATCCGGCCAGGAGCGCACACAGCGCCTGCCCTTAGGGAACGATGCGCGCGCCTTGCCCATTAGCCCTTGCGCGGCAAGCCTCTCAAGCGGCGCCAGCCCCTGCGTCCCAGCGGGTACAGCAGCACGAAAGCGATCAGCCAAGGCAAAATGTATGCCATGGCCGTGATGGCGTTGGCCACCCCTTGCGACAGGTTTTCCGTAAAATTACCCAGAGCGCGCTTGACGGGGCGCCAGAATGATTGCTTGCCTTCGGCGCTGATATTCACGCTCAGCAAGTCCGTGTCGATGCGCTGCAGCAGCAGCGCATTGGCCGCTGTCGCCTGCTCCAGCTCCACTTGCACGCTGGCCAGCTCCTTGCTCACCTTGATCAGGGCATCGACGTTCGCACTCGAACGTTTTTCCAGCTCCTGCAGCTGGGCCTGGTACTGTTTGAGCATGTCCAGGCGTTTCTTGCTGTCGAGCACAGGACGGCCCAGGTCTTCCACCTTGGTGCCCTCGCTGCTGACGTCGCCTCCGGCCGCGACCAGCGCAACGAGCTTCTTGATGCCGGCCGGCTTGGCGCGCAGGCTGATGCGCGCATGCACGTAAGACCCGCTGTCGATAGCGGAGTCAAGCAACAGACAGCCGTTTTCCGTATCGGCCTTGCAGGCGGCGGCCACTTTTTCAACCAGGGGCCGCACTTGCGCCTCGCTCGTATCGACGCTGACATTGTGTTCATAGGCAAGAAACGCCTTGCCTCGTTCCTTGCCATCGAAACGCGCGGCACTGGCTAGGCTGGCGCCCTCGTCCTTGCCGCCGCAACCTGCCAGCAGCACCAGGCCGATCAGATATATCCCTACTGCTTTCATGATTTCTTTCTCACAGTTATTTGTGCTGCGACAGCAACGCAATATCGGGCAAGTCGCATTCATCGGGCTACAGCACGGGACAAGCCGCCAGACATGACAGGCAAGTCATGCAAAAAGACAATCCGCGATTCTAGTCGAAGTGGCCAAAAATCGTATGTTTCCTTGCGTAGAGACAAAGAAAATCCCAGCCTACAGCAGGCACAAGGGGCGCCGGCGACTTTGGCGGCGGCGCCGTAGCTGGTATCATGCGGGCAAACGCAGCCGGCCAGATAGGCGCGGCACATGCACCACCTTGCGCAGCGGCCCCGCCACCGGGCGCGCCGCCGACGCCACCCTACAAAGCAGAGAAACGAGTTAGCTATGAGTACATCATCGTCCCACCCATCGTTCTGGCGCCGCGTCCCGCTAGCCTTCGGCGCCTTCTTCAGCACCCTGTCGGACGCCGCCTATGCGGCCCGCGTGGAAAAACTGTCCTTACCCGTAGCTGCCCCGCCGGCACCCGCTCCGACACCGGCACCGGCCCCCGTGCCAACGCCAGCGGCCGCACCCGTCATCGTAAAAGAAGCCACGCCGGACGCCGCCCTGCAATTACTGGCGTTGTTGCAACGCGAAGCACGCCTGATCGACTTCACCCAGGAAAACCTGGGCAGCCATGCCGATGCCGATATCGGCGCCGCCGCCCGCGTCGTGCATGAAGGCTGCGCCAAGGTCATGCGCGAATATTTCACTATCGACGCCGTGCGCCAGGAAGCCGAGGGCAGCCGCATCGTGCTGCAGCAAGGCTTTGACAGCGCCCAGGTACGCCTGACGGGTAACGTCGTCGGTTCCGCACCATTCACGGGCACCCTCAGCCACCGCGGCTGGCGCGCCTCCAGCGTACGCCTGCCGAAACTGAGCGCGCAACACGACGCCGCGATCCTGGCACCGGCCGAGGTGGAACTGTGAGCGATGCGATGAACACCCCCCCAAACACCGCGCGCTACGCCATCGGCATCGACCTGGGCACCACTCACAGCGCCTTGTCGTATGTGAACCTCAATGAGAGCGACGGCGAAAAGTCCAGCCATGGCGTGCTGAAAGTGCCGCAGTTGTCGGCGCCGGGCACCGTCGAAAACCTTGCCTTGCTGCCGTCGTTCGTCTATCTGCCGCACGCCGATGAAGTGGCGGCGGGCGACCTGGCCCTGCCCTGGGTCACCGAAGAAGCGCAAGCTCCCTTCGTCGTCGGCGAAATGGCGCGCAGCCGTGGCGCCACCACGCCCATCCGTTTAGTGTCGAGCGCAAAAAGCTGGCTGTGCCACCCGGGCGTGGACCGCCGCGCCGCCATCTTGCCGAACGATGCACCGGCCGAAGTGGCGCGCATTTCGCCCATCACGGCCGCCACGCGCTACCTGACGCATTTGCGCCAAGCCTGGGACCACGCCCACCCGCAAGCGCCGTTCGCGCAGCAGGAAATCACCGTCACCATTCCCGCCTCGTTCGATCCGGCCGCGCGCGAGCTGACGATGGAAGCGGCGCAGGCGGCCGGCTATACCTCGCTGACCCTGCTGGAAGAGCCGCAAGCGGCCCTGTACAGCTGGATCCAGACCAGCGAAGGCCGCTGGCGCAAGGAAGTCAAGCCGGGCGACATCATTCTGGTGGTCGACGTGGGCGGCGGCACCAGCGACTTTTCGCTGATCGCCGTGTTGGAGCGCGACGGCGTGCTGGAACCGCACCGCGTGGCCGTCGGTGAACACATCCTGCTCGGTGGCGATAATATGGACCTGGCCCTGGCCCACCTGGTAGCACGCAAGCTGGCAGCCAACGGCAGCCAGCTCGACGCCTGGCAAATGCGCGCGCTGACCTATGGCTGCCGCAGCGCCAAGGAAAGCCTGCTGGCCGACAGCGGTCTCGATGTGGCGCCGATCGTCGTGCCGAGCCGCGGCTCGAAACTGATCGGCGGCTCCATCCGCACGGAACTGACGCGCGCCGAAGTGTCCACCTTCATCCTCGACGGCTTCTTCCCGCAGGTGGAAGCGTCGAGCCGCCCAGCCGTGCGCACGCGCGCCGGCCTGACGCAACTGGGCTTGCCGTATGCGCAGGACGCCGCCATCACGCGCCACCTGGCCGCGTTTTTGGGCCGGCAAGTGGCGGCGACCAGCGAGCTGGCAGGTTTTGCGGGCCGCCAGGCAGCAGGCGCCAGCTTCTTGCACCCGACGGCCGTGCTGTTCAACGGCGGCGTGTTCAAGTCCGACTTGCTGGTGCAGCGCATCATGGCCACCGTCAACGATTGGCTGTACATGGAAGGCGCGGAACCGGCACGCATGCTGGCCGGGGCCGACCTGGACCTGGCCGTGGCCCGTGGCGCGGCCTACTACAGCTACGTGCGGCGCGGCCATGGCGTGCGTATCCGCGGCGGTACGGCCAGTGCCTTCTACGTGGCCATCGAATCGGCCATGCCCGCCATCCCCGGCATGGAACCGCCGATCCAGGCCCTGTGCGTGGCGCCGTTCGGCATGGAAGAAGGCAGCGAACTGGAACTGCCGGGCCAGCAATTCGGCCTGGTGGTGGGCGAACCCGTGCACTTCCGCTTCTTCGCCTCATCCACGCGCCGCAACGACCAGATCGGCGACTTGCTCGACTTCTGGGGCCATGATGAGTTACAAGAGCTGAGCGAAATCCAGGCAACCTTATCGGCCGAAGGTCGCCAGGCTGGCGACGTGGTGCAAGTCAAGCTGCACGCCCGCGTGACGGAAGCGGGCACCCTGGAGCTGTTAGCGGTATCTGCCGACGGCGCCGAGCGCTGGAAAGTGGAATTCGACGTGCGCGGCACGACGCAGCAATAAGCATGCGCAGCGCGAAGGTGCAGCCGGCCTGGCTGGTCGGCATCGACCTGGGCACCACCAATACGGTGGTGGCGTATGCCAATGCCAACGATCCGCAAGCCGGCATCGAGCTATTCGCCATCGAGCAACTGGTCGCTCCGGGCGAAGTGGCAGCACGCCCGCTGCTGCCCTCGCTGCGCTACCACCGCGCCGATGGCGAACTGGCGGCCGGCGATTTGCAGCTGCCGTGGCCACAGGACGCTGACAACAACGCTGCACGCCCCGTGCTCGGCGAACTGGCGCGCCAGCTCGGCGCGCAAGTGCCGGGACGGCTCGTTGCCAGCGCGAAGAGCTGGCTGTCAAATGCGAACGTGGACCGCCAGGCACCCATCCTGCCGTGGGGCGCCGATGCCGACGTGGCCAAGGTGTCGCCCGTGGCGGCCAGCGCCAGCTATCTCGCGTATGTGCGCGCGGCGTGGAATCAGCGCTTCCCCGATGCGCCACTGGAAGACCAGGAACTGGTGCTTACCATCCCCGCCTCGTTCGACGAGGGCGCGCGCGCACTCACCCTGGAAGCGGCGCGCATGGCAGGCTTGCCCACGCTGCGCTTGGTGGAAGAGCCGCAGGCCGCCTTTTATGATTATCTGCACCGCCAGCGCGAAACGCTGCACCTAGACCTGGCGCAAACGCGGCGCATTTTAGTATGCGACGTGGGCGGCGGCACCACCGATTTCAGCCTGATCGATGTCGCCTTTGATGACGATGGCGCACCGCAACTCACGCGCAGCAGCGTGGGCAACCATTTGATCCTTGGCGGCGACAATATGGACCTGGCGCTGGCCCACCTGGCAGAAACGCGCATGGCGGCAGGCCAGGAAGGCGGCATGCGCCTGTCCGCCACACGCCTGTCGCAGCTGATGCAGCGCTGCCGCGCTGCCAAGGAATTACTGCTGTCGAACGATGCGCCGGAAAGCACCAGCATTACCCTGCTGGGCGCCGGCTCTCACCTGATAGGTGCCAGCCGTTCCACCGACATTACGCGCGAGGAAGTGGCGACCATGCTGGTCGACGGCTTCTTCCCGAAGGTGGAACTGAGCGAAGTAGCCAGGAAAAACCGCGCCGGCATCGTCGAATTCGGCCTGCCGTATGCGCAGGACGCAGCCATCACGCGCCATCTGGCCAGCTTTTTGCAGCAGCATCAAGGGGCACTGGGGGGCGACCTGCCCGACACCTTGCTGTTAAATGGGGGCGTGTTCCGCGCCGACGCACTGGCGCGCCGCCTGGCCGAGACGCTCGCCCACTGGCGCGGCGCGCCCCTGACCATCCTGCACAACGACAATCCCGACGTGGCCGTGGCGCGCGGCGCCGTCGCCTACGCGCTGGCGCGACGCGGCCAGGCGCCGCGCATCGGCGGCGGTTCGCCGCGCAGCTACTTCCTCGTGCTGGGCGAGGCGGGCAAGGACAACCGCGCCGTCTGCATCCTGCCCCGTGGCAGCGCCAGCGGCGAAGAAATCGGCTTGACGCAGCGTTTGTTCGCGCTGCGCCTGGGCCGCCCCGTGCGCTTTCACCTGGCGTCCTCGATTGCGCAAACGGCCACGCCGCCCAAGCTGGGCGACATCGTCGATTTGAGCGTCGGCGAGTATCTGCGCCTGCCGCCGCTGGCCAGTGTGCTGCACGACAAACAGGATGCCAATGACAAGCGCGACATCACCGTGCAACTGGCCACCGTGATGACCGAAGTGGGTACCCTGGAAGTACACTGCGTGGCCGCAGCCGATGCCGGCCAACGCTGGCTGCTGGAATTCCAGCTGCGTGGCGAAGAGGAAACGCAGGCCCAAACATCTGCCCTGTCGCCACGCGTGAAAGAAGCCATCGAGAAGATCGAGCGCATCTTCGGCGGCAAGGCACAAAAAGTCGACGTCAAGGAAGTGCGCCAGCTGCGCCAGCATCTGGAACTGGGGCTGGGCGGGCGCGAGAGCTGGGATACGCCGCTGCTGCGCCAGCTGTTCGACGCCCTCATGCAGCGCGCCCATGGCCGACGCCGCTCTGCCGAGCATGAGCGGGTCTGGCTGAACCTGGCCGGCTACTGTTTGCGCCCCGGCTACGGCGACGCGCTCGACCCGTGGCGCATCGAACAGCTATGGGCCCTGTTCGACACGGGCATACAGCATCACAAAGACAACCAGGTGTGCGCCGAATGGTGGACCCTGTGGCGCCGCGTGGCCGGCGGCTTGAGCACGCAGCAGCAATTGCGCCTGCTCGACGACTTCGCCTTCAACCTGCAAGCCGATGCAGCCCAGCGCGGCAGCCGCCCTGTCACCCTGGTCAATGGCAGCGACGACGACATGCTGCGCCTGGGCGCGTCGCTGGAGCGCATTCCCGGCGCCTACAAGACGGAAGTGGGCGCCTGGCTGATCAAACGCATGGAAAAGGCCAGCAAGAAGGGCGAAGCGGCGCAGACGAATACCCTGTGGGCGCTGGCCAGAGTCGGCGCGCGCCAGCCCTTCCACGGCAGCGCGCACGAAGTGGTCGACAGCGCCAGCGTGGCCGAATGGCTCACGATGCTGCTGGCGCTGGACTGGAAAAAGGTGGAGCCGGCGGCGTTTGCCGCCACCCACCTGGCGCGCATGACGGGCGACCGCTCGCGCGACATCGCCGACGATGTGCGGGCCATCATCCTGGCCCGTCTGAAAGCCGTTGGCGCCCCGCCCCTGTGGCAAGCCATGGTCAGCGAAGTGACACAGCTCGACGAAGCAGTTACCCGGCGCATGCTGGGCGAGGCCCTGCCGCCGGGCTTAAAACTGATCGGCTGAAACCATGGGTCACGTAGGTCGGATTAGCGTAGCGTAATCCGACAGGCATCGCCAACAATGTTGTCGGATGACGGCCTGCGGCCTGATCCGACCTACCTTTCGCTGCGCGCGCCGCAATACCGCGGCAAGCTATCGGCCAGCCATACCCAGGCCATTGCGGCACGCCGCCTTGCGCTAAATCACGGCGATGATCAACAGCACCACCGCCAGCGGCGCCTGCACCAGCACGATGCCGGGATGCGTGCGGCGCAGCTGGGCCCAGACGGACAGGCCCGGCACCTCTTCGTGCGGATGGTGCGCTTCGTTGCGCAGCGACATCGCGTGCAGGAACATGCCGGCGATCAGGGGGCCGGGGTTGACCCACCAACCCTGTTCGAGCAAGCCGCGCGACAGGTAGATCGCCAGCGCACCGATGGCAAATGGCGAAGCCCACACCAGCAGCAGCATCAAGCGGATAGCATAGAATTCGAACAGGGTACGCAGGCGGTGCAAGCGGCTGAAATCGTGATCTTGCAGGCGCTGGTCGATGGCCAGCTCGGCACGGCCATACAATATCCACAGGCCGCCGAAGAGGCAGCCCAGCAACACGCCGATGACGATGTCGGCCACGAACACCACGTATTTATTCACGTCCGCCGTACCGATGCCCAAGGAAGCGTGGGCGGCCGCATGCAAGTGCAGGCCAGCCTGCTCGCCTTCGGCCGTCGTGTAACGGTTACGTACGTCATAGCTGCTGCCGATATACACGGCGTTCTTGCGCCCTGCCACGGCAGCCACCCCAGCCTGACCATCGATCAGGCTGGCGCGCATGCGCGTGGGATTGATGAATTGCCGCGCCACGGCAGCCGGGTGGAACGGCGCGGTGACGGCGTTCTGTTCGGCCGCGGCCTTGGCGTCGCCATGGATCACGGGTTCGAACGCCCAACGCGCCAACTCCTTTTCGCTACCCGCGCGCCGTGCCAGCTCGCATACGCGGTCGGCCAGCGCCAGCCCTTCCTTTTGCTGGGACAAGACGGCCGGCATGGGCTGCTTCTGCTCCTGCTCGTCGGCGCCATGCGCCAGCTCGAAGGCCACGGCAGCGAGCACCGGGCTTTTCAACTCGATGCGCGTGACGGCGCCCATGCGCTCGCGGATCTGCGCACTGGCGAAATGGATGCCGGCGGCGCAACGCGCGCGTATCCATGGCAGGTTCGCGTTCTGGTCCGATTGTTCGGGCAGGATCAGCACCAGTTGCCGGCCACTGCCAGCCAATTGGTCGAGCAGGCGATCCAGCGCCCGCTCGCCCGCCTTGTGCTGTTCATACACGGCCGGCGCCAGGTCCAGATCGATGGCCAGCACCGTGCCGGCGTGCGCGGCGGCGCTGGCGATCAATTGCTCGAGGCGCGTGCGCTCCAGTGGTTCGCGCTCATCGAAAACCCGTTCGAACGCAGGCTGGTCGATTTCAATGATGCCGGGCCGGTAGGCGGCACCCGGATCCTCGCTGCGCTTCAGTAGCTGTCCCTGTCCCTGCAGCGCGCTGGCGCGCAGCATGGCCGCATCGAGCCATTCGAGCACATGCAAACCTTCCAGCGCCAGCATCATCGCAGCGATCAGGCTGGCGCCGATCACGTGGTGCAGCAGGTGCGTGCCCGTCAGCTTGAAGGCCGAGCCAAGCTGGGAAAATGGCCACAGCCAGCGCCGCCAAAGCGGCAGGCACGATTTGACTGGCTCGCTGTTTTCCACGGTATGCTCCCCTTGCGTACAGCGCTTGAATTATTATTAAAATAACAAATTATACCGAAACGATAGTGTATTGCAGTTGTGTCCGTTCCGCCGCACGGCTGGCACGGACCATCCTGCTGCGCCCTGCTTCGGCTTGGCCAGCAACAGTATGCCCGGCACTTCAACAATCTGATCTCGCCCGAGGTGGACTAGCAGGTGGGCAAGGTGTGGTGATTGGGAAATAGAGAACAGAGAATAGTGGCAGCAGCAGGTGCATCACTTGTCGTGATCGCCGTCACTGCCAGGAAAAAAGAAATGGCGGCGGACCGGAGTGCGCCGCCACTTTCATTCTGCCGCCAAGAATTACTGCTTGATCGCTTCGATCGCGAACGTCAGGGTCACATCGTCGCTGACAGCGGGCGCATATTTGCCGGCGTTGAATTCAGAGCGCTTGATCTTGGCCGTCGCGTTGGCGCCGCAAGCGTCTTTTTTCAACATCGGATGCGGCGCGCAAGCGAACGAGGTGACGCTCAGGGTGACAGGCTTGGTCACGCCTTTCAGGGTCAGGTTGCCTTCGACGGAGGCCAGCTTGTCGCCGTCGAAGTTGAACTTGGTCGATTTGTAGGTGGCGACCGGGAACTTGTCGGTTTCAAGGAAACCATCGCCCTGGATGTGCGTGTTGAACAGGGTCGAACCGGTGTCGACGGATTTGGTGTCGATCAGCACTTCGACGGCGCCCGTCTTGGCGGCGCGGTCCAGCGTAATTTTGCCGGTGGTGGTGTTGAAACGGCTTTGCTGAGTCGAGAAGCCCATGTGGGTGTACTCGAAACGCGGGAAAGTGTGGCTACCATCGATGACATAGACTTCGGGCGCGGCAACGGCGGACAGCGAGAAACCGGCGGCGGCGATAAAAGCGAGCAGTTTTTTCATGGTGGATTCCTGATAGGGAGTGGAGGATGTCAAAACCGCAAGCAGCAGCAGGCGAACCACGCATGCGACTATTTGTCTGGTTTCAGTTGCAATGAATTATGCATGGCATGAAGATCGATGTAAAACGGAAAATATACCTAGTTAGTATCGAAAAAATCGATAATAAGATCCACAGTAGCTTCTCTGATGCCGATTATTGTCTGCATTCGCAACAATATCCAGCGGTATCGGGCACCTCAGCTGGCGCCACAAATGACACCACAAATGAGAATGATTCTTGTTATTATTTGAAAGGCTTGCTATCATGGCGCGCTTTGATCACGGGAACATGCGCTGTGCTTGAACGCTATTACCAGCAATTGCTGCGCCTCATTTCGCGCTCCACGGGATGCCGCGATAAGGCACAGGACGCGGTGCAGGAAGCCTATGCCCGCATCCTGGCGCGCCAGCCGCAGGGCGGCGCGCACGCCCTGCGTGGCGATACGCCACCCGACAGCGGCCAGCGCGCCCTGCTGTACGTCACGGCAAAAAACATCGCCATCGACGAACAGCGCTTGCGCCAGAGGCGGCCCCATGATGCGCTCGACGAGCCGCACATGCAGTTGCGCGCGCCGCGCGCCGATGAACCGGAACAGCGCCTGCACGACCGGCAAACCATGGAGCGCCTGCTGGCCATCATCGAGGCCTTGCCGCCGCGCTGCCGCCTAGCCTTCGCGCTGTACAAGTTCGATGGCCTGAGCCAGATCGAGATCGCCGCGCGCATGGGCATCTCCGTCAACATGGTGGAAAAACACATCATCAACGGCATGCTGGCCTGTAAAAAAGGCTTGCCCGAGCGGGACCTGGTATGAAACAGCGCATGACATCACAAGACACGACGCTCGACGAGATCGACTTCCTGGCGGCGCATTGGCGGCTGCGCCACGACGCAGGCCTGGCCGCAGCTGAACTGGCAGCATTGCGGCAATGGCTGGCAACGGACACGCGCCACCAGCGGGCCTGGGATGCGCTGGGCCGCACCAATGCGCTGCTGGCCAGCTTGCCGGCGCAGCGCGTGGCGGCCTTCAGCCAGCGCGCCCCGGCTGCGGGCACGCCGTCATCGCTGCGGCAACGGCTGCGGCAGTTGCGCCAGACGACCACCTTCCCGCCGCTCGGCGCGCTGACCGGCGGCGGCTTGCTGCTGTGCGCCGTGCTCGCATGGCCGCTGGCCAGCCATTTGCAGCAAGCGCGCTTCGAGCACGATTACAGTACGGCGCGCGGCCAGTTTGCCACGCAAGTGCTGCCCGACGGCAGCCGCATCGAACTCGATAGCGGCAGCGCCGTTGACGTAGCCCTGTACCGCGACCGTCGCACCGTGCGCCTGCTGCGCGGCCAAGCCATGTTCCATGTGCATGCCGATCCTGAGCGTCCGTTCCAGGTCATGGCGGGAGCGGCCACGGCGACGGTACTGGGCACGCATTTTTCAGTGCGCCACGTGGGCGCCACGACCCAGGTGAGCGTGGCGCAAGGCACGGTGCGCGTCGACAGCGACAACGGCGCGCATGCCGCAGTGCTGCGCGCGGGCGACACGGTGAGCGTCACGCAGCAGGGCGTGCAAGCGCTGGCCAGGGTCAACGCCCAGGCGGTGGGCAACTGGCGTGCCGGGCGCCTCGATTTCGAGGATGCCACCCTGGCCGAGGCGCTGGCCGAATTCCAGCGCTATGGCGATACCAAGCTGGTGCTCGACGATCCGGCCCTGGCCACCCTGCGCCTGAACGGCAGCTTCGATGCAAAGTTGCCGGCGCAATTTGCCGCGGCCCTGCCGCTAGCCTTGCCAGTGCGCCTGCTACCCCAGGACGGCAAGCTGCATATCGTCGCCCGCTGATTTACTCCAGCGTCCACATGCAGCGAAAATAAAATGCATGTGCACGTCAGGGTAAATGATACTCATTCGTTTTAACTATGAATGACTACCATATCACCATAGGAAAAACATGCACATGAACTCACCGCGCCATTGCTTGCACGCCCGCCTGTCTCCCCTGTTCCTGGCCATCGGCCTGGCCTTCGCCACGCCTGCCGTACATGCCGCTGCGCCGGTGGCGGCAGTGGAATGGCAGATCCCGGCGCAGCCTTTGAGCCGAGCGCTGAACGAACTGGCACGCCAGGCCGGCATGGTGCTGCTGGCAGACGCGCGCCTGACGCAAGGACGGCAAAGCGCGCCGCTGCAGGGCCGGCATTCGCTGCCCGATGCGCTGCGCCAGCTGCTGGCCGGCAGTGGCCTGCAGGCGCAGTTGCAAGGCGGCACGACCATCATCATCAGCGCACCGGCGCCCCTCGCTGCCGGCGCCGTACAGATCGGCACCCTGCGCGTGAATGGCCAGGGCGGCAGCGGCACGTTCGAGGCAGACGACACGGACCCGGCCGACCGGCCCTACCTCACGCCGGCCGCCTCTGTGTACATCGGGCGCGAACAGATCGAGCGCTTCCGCGGCACCTCCCCGGCCGACATCTTCAAGGGCGTGGCCGGCGTGCAGGTGGGCGACAGCCGCAACAGCGGCGCCGTCGACGTCAATGTGCGCGGCATGCAGGGCCAGGGCCGCGTGCCCGTGCTGATCGACGGCAGCTTGCAATCGTCGACCGTGTACCGCGGCTACGCGGGCATTGCCGATCGCAGCTACATCGACCCGGACCTGATCAGCGCCATCCACATCGACAAGGGCCCGAACCTGTCGGCGCAGGGTGCCGGCGCCATCGGCGGCATGGTCAGCATGCAGACCCTGCGCCCGGAAGACATTTTGCGACAGGGCCAGCGCGCGGGCGTGCGCCTGCGCGGCGGCATCCAGGACAACAGCGTCACGGCGCCCGACGATTTCGGCAGCGCGCCGCGCACGCAGCGCAACAAGTTGGGCGACCCGCGCAGCGGCTTTGCCAGCATTGCCGTGGCCACGCGCCAGGACGACTACGACTTGGTGGCCGCCATCAGTCAGCGCAGCATCGGCAATTATTTTTCCGGCACGCGCGGTTTCGAACGTTATCAGCTGCTCAACGAATGGGGCGACGACAATGGCGTGACGCAATTTTTCAAGCGCGGCGATGAAGTGCTCAATACGGCCAACCGCACTACCTCGGCCCTGCTGAAGGCCAATCTGCGCCTGCCGCACGAACAGAAACTGGAACTGGGCTACCGCTATTTCGACAGTAGCTACGGCGAAATCATGCCCTCGCAAATCTACCGCAACAGCACTGGCAGCATTCCCCAGTGGGACCACAGCGAGGTGCGCACCAATGCGCTGACGGCGCGCTATGAATGGAAGCCCGAAGGCCAGCAGCTGATCGACCTGAAAACCAATCTGTGGCTGACGGACATGCAGAGCAAGTCGCGCAACGGCGATATCTTCAGCAATCCACTGGAAGGCAAGCCCAATCCGGGCGACAACGAATGCAAGCAATGCGTGGAAGTGCTGTACCTGGCAAAAAACCAGGCGCGCAGGGTGGGGGCGGATCTGACGAATACCTCACGCTTCGCCACCGGCATGGGCGCGCTCAAGCTCGATTACGGCTTGTCCCTGCAAAACGAGAATATCGGCCCGGCCGACAGCGTGCGCATCGTCGACGCTGACCTGAACGCCAATCACACCCTGCGCAACGGCAAGCGCCACGAGCAAAGCGTGTTCGCCTCGCTGCAGTGGCAGGCGCGCGACTGGCTGAGCATCGACGCGGGCGGACGCTTCCAGCGCTTCGATACGCGCGACCGCAACCGCCGTGCGGAACAGCAATACCATCCACAAGGCTGGCAGTGGGTCACCATGTGGAACAAGGACGGCGAGCAGCTTGGCGCCGCGAAGTGGTATCAGGATGCGCAGGGCCGCTTCACTGCCGCCAACAATCCGGCGCTGGTGGGCGGCATGCTGGAACGCTATGGCGAGCAAGCGGTGCCACTGGACCTGTCACAGGTCGACCAGTGGAGCGGCAACAACTATGTCTACCGCGACGCCATCGCCGGCCTGTTCAAGTACAGCACGCCGATCCGTCGCAAGGACCACGGCTTTGCGCCCACGTTTGCGCTGACGGCGCGCCTGTCCGACAGCGTCAGCCTGTTCCTGCGCGACGCGCGCGGCCTGCGCATGCCCAGCCTGTACGAATCGACGATAGGTTTCTCGGCCACCTATTCGTCGCCGTTGAACGCCGAGCGCAGTCACAACCGCGAGATCGGCGTGAGCGTGATCAAGGATGGCGTATGGAGCGCCGCCGACAAGCTGCGCCTGCGCGTGGCGTACTTCGACAACGTTACCCACGGCTACATCACGCGCCGTCCGATTCCTGATTTGCCGGCCTACGCGCAGAATTTCTCGATGGCCAATACGGACAAGTACAGCGTCTCGGGCATCGAACTGCAGTCCTCGTATGACCGGGGTAGCGTGTTTGCCGATTTTTCCGGAACCTGGAACCGCAAGACACTGCTCTGCGACGCCGCCACGGCGGCCTATTTGCGCAAGGCCAGCAAGTGGCAATCGGATATCTGGAACACGCCCGACTGCTCGCCCATCGGTTTTAGCAGTTCTTACGTGAGCAACCATATCCAGCCCAAGCTGAGCGCCAACCTGACCCTGGGCAAGCGCTGGCTGCAGGAGAAACTCAGCATCGGCACGCGCCTGACGCGCGTCGGCAAGCCGCTGGCACGCCAGGACGACAAGGCCGTGTGGCAGTCGTGGACGGGCACCTCGCCGCAAGTGCTGACGCAGGCCTACACCCTCGCCGACCTGTTCGCCAGCTACAAAATCACGCCCAATGTCACCGTCGACGCGGCAGTGGACAACCTGACGGACCGATACTACCTCGATCCGCTGACCCTGAGCCTGATGCCGGGACCGGGCCGCACGGCGCGCGTCACCCTCAGCGTTCGTTTCTAATTTGATTCATCCTTATAATAGAGAGCAGATATCCATGCATGCAGCAAGCGACACCAGCAACACCTTGAACGCCGTTCCGACCAACGCAAGCCCAACTCGCAGCCAGCGCCTGAAAGCCGACACCATGGCCACCCACGAATTGCTGGACCAACGCATCATGGCTAGCGCGCCGTTTTCCAGCCGCGACAATTACGCGCGCTTCCTGCAGGCGCAGTACGCGTTCCTGCGCGATGTCGACGCACTGTACGACAACGCGCAACTGGCCGCCCTGCTGCCAGACCTGGAACAGCGCCGCCGCTACGCCAGCATCGCCGCCGACCTGCGCGACCTCGATACCGCGCTGCCAGCCGATGCTGCCACGGCGCCGTTCGACGCGCAACTGGACCTGGCCACGGCGCTGGGCTGGCTATACGTGAGCGAAGGCTCGAAGCTGGGCGCGGCCATCCTGTATAAACTGGCTGGCAAGATCGGCCTCGATGAACACCACGGCGCGCGCCACCTGGCCGGCCACCCGGACGGGCGCGCGCGCCACTGGCGCGATTTCACGTGCGTGCTCGATACGGCCGTCCTTGACGATGCGGGCGAAGCGCGTGTGATCGACGGCGCGCGCGCCGCCTTCCTGCGCATGCTAGGCCACGTCGAGGCCTGCGCCTGATGCAAGAGCCAGTCATCCGGAGCGGCGCGCAAGCGCATACGGCGCGGCTGCGCCGCTGGGCCTGGACGGCCGCCGGCATGCTGATGGTGGCGCTGGGCGTGATCGGCGCCATGCTGCCCGTCATGCCGACGACGATCTTCCTGATCCTGGCGCTGGCCTGCTTCAGCCGCGCCTCGCCACGCCTGGAGCACTGGCTGCTGCACCACCCACGCTTCGGCGCGCCGCTGCGCCAGTGGCGCGAGCACCGCGCCGTGTCGCGCCGCGGCAAAGCCCTCGCTTGCCTGGGCATGACCATCGGCTTTGTCGCCATGTGCCTCGGCCATCCGCCCTGGTGGGTGATCGTCCTCGTGGCAACGATGGAAATCGCCGTCATCGTCTACCTGCTGCGCCGACCAGATGGGCCGGGGGCGGGGCCAGCGCCGGGGCCGGGGCCAGCGCCAGCGCCAGCACCAGAAAAGACGGCGCCGACGCACTGGCACAAGCCACTGACGATTGCCACCGTCTTCGCCGTGCATGGCGCCCTGCTGGCATGGGCACTGTACCAGCGCGCTCCAGCAGCGCCCGTGCTGGCCATCGTGCCCGACGTGGCGCAGCCGGCCATGCTGCTGTATCTGCCGGCCACGGCCCCGCCGCGCCCCCTGGAGCAGAATCTTGCTGAACAGGCCAGCGCTGCGGCCGCGCCGTCGCGCGCCCTTGCCAAAAAAACAACGCCAGCCATAGCGCAATTCGTGCCGCCGCAGCCCGATGCCGCGCCCATGGCGCCGCAGGCCGAGGCCGTCGCGGCCGTCGCCGAGGTGCGCCACGCCCCCGTCTCGCCGGTGCCGGCGGCCACGGCGTCTGTCGCGGCGGCGCCGCCCTCGCCTGCCCTACCGCCTGCGCCGCAGGAGCTGCGCAGCGGCGTATCGAGCTGGGAAGGCAAGGTATTGGCGCGCATGGAGCGTTTCCGCCGCTATCCGGCGGCGTCGCGCGCGAAGCAGGAACAGGGCGTGGTGTATCTGCGCTGCCGCATCGACCGCGACGGCCAGGTGCTGGCGGCCAGCATCGAGCGCAGTTCCGGTTCCGCCGCCTTGGACCAGGCAGCGCTCGACACCTTGCAACGGGCGGCGCCACTGCCACGCATCCCCAAGGAACGGCCGGAGCCATTGGAATTATCGATTCCCGTCGAATTTTCCATCGGCTGAACCCACAAAAACCGCTTTTACTCTCGCTAAAAATCCATATAGACATTATTTGCATATTCAAAGCAAGATTCTGTCGTAGGAGCAACAACACAAACGGAGGTATACTACGCAACCGACGTAGCAGGCCGGGCGATTTGGCCCCCGCAAGCAAGCCTGTCACGGTCCAATAAAAAAGGAAACACTGCATGACCACACCACACCGTACGCCGGTGATTCGCATCGATGGCGCGAACAAGACCTTCGCGCTGCCCAAGGGCGAACAATTCCACGCGGTCAAATCGGTCACGCTGGAAGTCTATCCCGGTGATATTTTCGGCCTGATCGGCAAGAGCGGCGCCGGCAAATCGACCTTGCTGCGCCTGATTAACCTGCTCGAGCGTCCAGACAGCGGCACCATTACCGTGGCCGGGCGCGAACTGACCGGCCTGGGCAAGAGCGAATTGCGCGACGCGCGCCAGAACATCGGCATGATTTTCCAGCAATTCAATTTGCTGCAAAACGCCAGCGTCTTCGACAACGTCGCCTTCCCCCTGAAAATCCATGGCACCACCAAGGGCGCGCAAATCGCCGCCCGCGTCGAAGAATGCCTGGCGCTGGTGGGTTTGTCCGACAAGCTGCACAGCTATCCGGCGCAGTTGTCGGGCGGGCAAAAACAGCGCGTGGCGATTGCGCGCGCCTTGGCCAGCCATCCTGACGTGCTGCTGTGCGATGAGCCGACGTCTGCGCTGGACGCGGAAACTACGCGCGCCCTGCTCGACACTTTGCGCGACATCAATGCGCGCTTGAAAGTGACCATCGTCATCGTCAGCCATGAGCTGTCGGTGCTGGGCGCCATCTGTAATCGCGTGGCCGTGGTGGAAAACGGTGCCATCGCCGAACAATTCGATTTGAGCGACACGGCCACCCCACGCAAGACGGCGCTGGGACGCGAACTGGCGTATTACGGCACCGAGGCGTTTGAAGCCACCGCATGGAAGGATGCAACACATGTTTGAAGAATCGATCAAAAACGTCATCAACCTGCTGCCGGAAATCTGGGTGGCGCTGGGCCAGACCATGACCATGCTGGGCATCGGCCTCACCGCCGCCATCCTGATCGGCGGCCCGCTGGGCATTGTGCTGTTTCTCGTCTCGCAAGGCCAGTCACTGGAAAACCGGCCGCTGTCGATGATTTTGGGCTGGCTGGTCAATACCGTGCGCAGCTTTCCCTTCATCATTTTACTGGTCGCACTGACGCCGTTTACGCGCATCATCGCGGGCACCTCGATCGGCCCGCTGGCGGCTGCCGTGCCGCTGTCGTTCGCCGCCATTCCCTACCTGGCGCGCCTGGTGGAACAAAATCTGCGCGAAGTGCCGCGCGGCGTGATCGAGGCAGCGCATGCGATGGGCGCCTCGGAAATGCAGATCATCTTGCGCGTGCTGCTGGTGGAAGCGCGCTCCGGCCTGGTGCTGGCCCTGACCGTGCTGTCGATCAGTTTCCTGTCGTATTCGGCCGTGGCAGGCGTGGTGGGCGGCGGCGGCATCGGTGACCTGGCCATCCGCTACGGCTACTACCGCTTCGAGACTGACATCATGGTCGTAACCGTAGCTATCCTGATCGTGCTGGTGCAAACCATCCAGTTCGCAGGCACACGCATCGCCAAGCGCCTCGACAAACGTTAATCCAATTCAGAAACAAGGATACCTATGAACCACATTCGCCGCACCCTGCTCCTGGCCGCTACCAGCCTCGCTTTCGCCACCGCCGCCCATGCCAAGGACCCGAAAGAACTCGTCATCGGCACCAGCTCCGGTCCGTATTCCGACCAGCTGAAGCTGGGCATCAAGCCGATCCTGGAAAAACAGGGCTACAAGGTCAAGATCGTCGAATTCAACGACTACGTGCAGCCGAACTACGCGCTGGCCGAAGGCTCGCTGGACGCCAACGTGTTCCAGCACATCGTCTACCTGACCAAGTTCGCCACCGATAACAAGCTGCCACTGAGCGCATTGATCACCGTGCCTACCATGCCGATCGGCCTGTACGGCGGCAAGCAAAAGACGCTGGCCGACGTCAAGAACGGCGCCACCGTCACCATGCCGAACGACCCGACCAACCAGGCGCGCGCACTGGTGATGCTGGCCAAGATGGGCTGGATCAAGCTCAAACCGAACGTCGATCCGCTGCGCGCTTCCGAGCGCGACGTACTGGAAAACACCAAGAAGCTGAAACTGGTGCCATTGGAAGCGGCGCAACTGCCCCGTTCGCTGGCAGATGCAGACTATGCCTTCGTCAATGGCAACTTCGCCCAGGCCGCCGGCATGAAGCTGACCTCAGCTCTCGCCGTGGAAAAAATCTCGGACAGCTACATCAACCTGGTGGCCATCCGCACGGCCGACAAGGCCAAACCGTGGGTCAAAGACCTGGAAGCGGCCTACCGTTCGCGCGCCTTCCTCGACGCGACGAACAAATACCTGGCCGGCTATGAAAAGACCGATTACCAGCTGGCGCTGGAAAAGACGGCGAAAAAATAAAGCGGCGCAAACAATGCAAAAAGGACGGCCAGGTGCAAACCCGGCCGTCCTTTTTTTTCCCGCGCTACGCGAGTATCTTCAACACTTGCAAGGCCTAACAAAACCGTAGCGAGCGGAAGGAAGGCTCGGCGCCCCCGTTGGCTTGAGAAGCGCAACTGTACGAAGGTACAGTGAGCATCGCAGAGCGCAAATTCCGACGCGCAGTAGGTTTTAATGGGTGTTCTTAGAAGCGGTAGCCGACGCCTACGCCAATCAGGACAGGGTCGATCTTGACTTCGCTGACCTTGGCACCAGCAGCGGTCAATACATCGCTGCGGATCTGCACTTTCTTGATGTCGAAGTTCAAGGACCAGTTTTTGTCGAGTTTGTAGTCGACGCCGGCTTGCAGCGAGTAGCCCCAGCTATCGTGTTCCAGGCGCAGGCCAGGAATTTTGACAGCCGAGATATTCGTGTAGTTCACGCCCGCACCCACGTAAGGGCTAAACTGTTTTTCAGGCATGAAGTGGTATTGCAGCGACAGCGTCGGTGGCAGATGCTTGAACGTGCCGATATTTTGGCCCGACAAGGTGACGTCATGCTTTTGCGGATACGTCAGGATCAGCTCGGCAGCGATATTCGGCGTAAAGAAATACGAAATATCGATTTCAGGAATCGTCTTGCTGCTGACATGGATCAGGTCCGATGCGCCGACGCCACCAACAGGCGTAGATTTATTCGCAGGATCGATGTGCACGGCGCGTGCGCGCACCAGCCATGGGCTTTCCTGCGCCATTGCATTGCCGGCCAATGCGCCGATAGCGGCCAGGACGATTGCTGCTGCAGTTGCGGACTTCTTCATTCTAGTTCCCTCTTTTTATCGTTAAGTAACGCTGCAAAGTCTAAGAGTGCAGTGCAACAAAAACTTTGATCCACATCAAATAGTGCTAGATGGCATCAATCTAGGGTTTATTTCTTTGCCCAGATCAAAAAAATGCGGCATTGCAAAAATTAAACAGCGCACTGACCAGGCTGGCGCCCGAGCCGCCAAACACGCGCCCGCACAGCAAATATGGCCCGCTACGCAATCGTCATTTGCGCCGCGGCCAATCGATGCGCCCCTGCCTGCGCCACATGCTATTGCGCGTCCGTACGATACAAATGAGAATAGTAATGATTATCATTTGCGATATAATGGCGTACCTCGCTCAGCGATCACAACAAGGAATGGGAGACATGGATATATTGAGGGAACTGCGTGAATCGGGCTTGAAAGTGACCATCCCGCGCTTGCGGATTCTGCAGCTGTTTCAAGAAGGCACAATCAAGCACCTGAGTGCGGACGATGTCTACAAACTATTGCTGGCTGAAAAAATCGACGTGGGCCTGGCCACCATCTACCGCGTGCTGATGCAGTTTGCCGAAGCGGGCATCCTGTTTCGCCGGCATTTCGAATCGGGCCATGCCGTCTTCGAGCTCAATCAAGGACAGCACCACGACCACCTGGTCTGCACCGCTTGCGGCAAGGTCGATGAATTCGTCGATGACGGCATCGAGCTGCGCCAGAACGAAATAGCCGCCGAGCGTGGCTTTGTGCTCCACGAGCACGCATTGTCGCTATACGGCACCTGCGCCGAGTGCACGGCAAAGTGCATTCCACCGCGCCGCGCCTGAGGCCAGCGCGCAGCGTAGCTCGGTCGCTTGCCTGCGCCACACTGCGCACAAGCTCGACAAAGAACAAGCATGTACATCGGAGAAATCGCCCGCATGGCGGGCACCTCGCCCAAGGCCTAGCGCCATGATGAAACGCTGGGCTTGACGGGCGACGTGCGCTGGCCCGGCGCCTGCCGCGTCTACACGCAGCAGCGGGCGCGCTGGCCGGCACAGGCACAGGCGCTGGCCCGGCGCCTGCAGGCCCGGCAACGGCTTGCCATGCAGCCATCTTGCATACTATTTTAACAATTTTGTAATCAAGCCGTCACATTCAAAGGTTAATATGATCACATTGCCTGTTTGTCAGTCGCCACACCTTCGCGACAACAACGGCCCGATCGTCATGTAAAGGTAGCCGCTGTGGAGTTCAACGCTTCTCGATTGCATCTTCCCCGTTATCGCACCTCAGTCGCGCTTGATCTGTGCATTGCCACGGAATCGGTGCAGGCCGACACCAGCAATTTCGCCGTACTGGAGCTGTTTACGGAAAGGCGCGACATGATGAGCCTACCCGTTACGGAGCAGCAGAAGCCGATTGGTTTGATCAGCCGCAACATCTTCATGTCGCAGATGTCCAAACCTTTCTACCATGAGGTGTACGGCAAGAAGAGCTGCATCGCCTTCATGGACAAGGAGCCGCTGATCGTCGATGGCGCCATGAGCATCGAGGACCTCACCTTCCGTGCCGTGGAAGCAGGCGAAAAGGCACTCGCCGACGGCTTTATCATCACCAACGATGGCGCGCTGGCCGGCGTCGGCTTCGGCTTGCAGCTGATGAACGTGGTGGCCACCATGCAGGCCGAAAAGAACCGGCAAATCATGCACAGCATCGATTACGCCAGCGTGATCCAGCGCGCCCTGCTGCGCAGCTCCGACGCGCAATTGCGCCTCACCTTGCCCGACGCCCACCTGGAATGGCAGCCGCGCGACGTCGTCGGCGGCGATTTTTACTTCTTCGAACGCCATGCAGGCGGCTGGTTTGCCGCCATCGCCGACTGCACGGGCCACGGCGTTCCCGGTGCCTTCATGACACTGATCGCCTCGTCGGCCCTGAGCCAGGCCTTGCGTGAACTGGGACCGCACGATCCGGCCGCCCTGATCGGCGCCGTCAGCCGCGCCATCAAGACCTTGCTGGGCCAGGACGGCGCCAGCTGCGGCAACACCGGCCACGCAGGCTCGAACGACGGCATGGATTGCGCCTTCCTGTGCTATGACACGGCCAGCGCCAACCTGCATTTCGCGGGGGCTAAACTGGCGCTGCAGTTGGTGGCGCCGGGCGCACAGGCCGTGCGCACCGTCGACGGCGCGCGCATGGGCGTGGGCTATGTCGACACGCCAGCCAGCTACTGCTGGCACAAGGAAACGCTAGCCATCCCCGCCGGCAGCCTGCTGTTCATCACGACCGATGGCTTGCTTGACCAAATCGGCGGCGCGCGCGACATCGCCTACGGCAAGCGGCGCATGCGCGAGCTGCTGCTGGCGCAGCGTGACGCCCGCGCCAGCGACGTGGCGGCAGCGCTGCTGCAGGACAGCGCCGCCTGGCAAGGAGCACAGCCGCGACGCGACGACCTGACCTTTTTCTGTTTCCGCCTGTAGTTGGGCGCCATCGAGCCACCTTATTAACAAGAAACCGGGTCACCGGCTAGCCAGGAGCACGCACGTGCTGTACGAAGAATTCAACGAGTTTTGGGATGTGGCGCGCAAGCGCAACATCATCTTTTTTTACGTGGGCTATTTCTCGCAGCACGTGGTCAGCGCCATTTCCGAAACCATCAAGGCGCGCCTCGACACGGCCGGCGCAGCCGGGCCCACGCGACGGCGCATCTTTTCCTCGTTCATTGAGATGTCGCAAAATATCATGCACTATTCGGCCGACAGCCTGACGCCTGATGCCCAACTGGACCAACAGATGCGGCGCGGCTCGTTTTGCATCGGCACGCACGACGACAGTTTTTTTCTGCTGTGCGCCAACCCCGTCTCGACGGACAATGTGGCGCAGATCCGCACCCGCCTGGAACCGCTGCACAGCATGACGATGGAAGAAATCCGCCTCGCCTACAGGAAGGCCCTGCGCGAAGAAACGCCGACCGACAGCAAAGGGGCGGGCCTGGGCTTCCTCACCATGGCGCGCGACGCCAGCGAGCCATTGGAATTCGAATTCGCCCCGGATCCGCAGGAGCCGAGACACACCATCTTCTGTATCAAAGCCATCATCTGAAAGAGCCGCCTCAGGAAAGCATATGCAATTACCGTCACCACTGTTCATCGCCGCGACCCCGAGTTCGCCTGAAATCGACTTCCGCTTCGAGCAGCACACCCTGTCGATCAAGGGCGAGTCGTATCCGGAAAACGCGGCCGCCTTCTATGGCCCGCTGATCGCCGCCGTGCGCGCCTATCTCGACGGCTGCTGCGAGAGCAGCATCACCGTCAACGTCTCGCTGGCCTACTTCAACAGCTCCAGCACGAAGATGCTGTTTACCCTGTTCGACACCCTGAACCAGGCGGCCGTAGAGGGCAACCAGGTGCGCCTGAACTGGTATCACGACGAGGACGACGACACCATCCTGGAATTCGGCCAAGAGCTGCAGCAAGACTTTACCGCGCTCGATTTCTGCGACCACCCAGTGCAGGGCAGCTAGAGCATGCGCGCCGCCCTCTCCGACGCCGAACTGGCGCCCGACCTGTTTACAGTGGAAGCGGCGGCGCTGGCCGCCGCGCGCCGCATGCACGCCGACGCCCATGCCAGCGGCGAGGCACAGCGCCGCGTGCTCGGTGAATTGATCATCCATTACGAGCGGCTGATGCGCGAGACGCGGCGCCTGATCGGCCGCAGCGACCGCGCCGAGCGCGACATGCATTTGCTGAACCGGCAATTGCAAACCCTGGCCGGACAGCTCGAATACCGCGCCACGCACGACCCGCTGACGGGGGCGCTGAACCGCGGCGCCGTGATCGAGCATGCCTCGCGCTGCCTGGCGCACGGCGACATGGCCTTAATCGTGCTCGACATCGACCTGTTCAAGCAGGTCAACGACGATTTCGGCCACCCGGCCGGCGACGGCGTGATCCAGGCCGTGGTCGACTGTCTGAAGCAGTTATTAGGACAGGAAACGGCTATCGGCCGGGTCGGTGGTGAAGAATTTTCCGTGGTCTGGCCGACCTCTTCGCGCGACGATGCGCTGGCCGTGGCGCAGCGCATTTGCGATAACATCGGCCGCCAGCGCCATGCGGCGCCCATCACGCGGCCCATCACCGTCAGCGTGGGCGTGAGCTTGAACCGCGCCGGCACGGCCTTCGAGACGGCCTACAGCCATGCCGACCAGGCCCTGTACCAGGCCAAGCGCGAAGGACGCAACTGCGTGCGCCAGTGGCTCGAGAGTTGAAGCGCAGGCGCTAGCGGCCGTGCTCGCGCAGCATGCTGGCATCGCGCTGCATGGCGGCAGCGGCGCGCTGCATGGCAGCCGCTTGCGCCTCGGGCACCTTGAGGTTACAAGCCAGGTAGGTCTGCACGCGATTAAAGGTCAGCAGCGGCTCCACCTTGCCCTGCCACTCTTTGCCGGCAAACGGCTTGCTGCCCGGTGCCATGCTCACGGCCCACAGGTCTATGCGCCCCAGCAGCAGTTTTTGTGGATTGAGCCACTCCTGCGTCACGGGTGCGACGCTCAGGCCACGCTGGCGCAGGTAGTCGTCGCGCGCGTCGCCCAGCACCGTGCCGATCACCAAGCCACGCGCATCGGCCAAGGTATGCAGCGTCCGATGCTGCTCGACCAAGCCATACAATATCCACTGCGCTTCGTTGAGGGGGCCGATCCAGCGAAATTGCGCTTCGCGCTCTTGCGTGCGCGTGGTGGAAAAGATGCAGGTATCGGGCTCGCGCAGCGCCTGCGCATAGGCGCGCTTCCAAGGCAGCAATTCGATACTGTAAGCAATACCGGCGCGCGCCATGATGTCGCGCACCTTCGCCGTTTCGCGCCCGACGACGACATCGCCTTCCATCATGCTCGCTGGCGGCAGGTGCTCGCCGACGATACGCAGGCCGGCAGCAGCGACCAGCACCGGCATCAGCAGCGTCACTGCCA
Organism: Janthinobacterium paucivorans; assembly: GCF_051380805.1. Lineage (NCBI taxonomy): Bacteria > Pseudomonadati > Pseudomonadota > Betaproteobacteria > Burkholderiales > Oxalobacteraceae > Janthinobacterium > Janthinobacterium paucivorans. Next base: position 75,196 of record NZ_JBNYXR010000018.1, on the reverse strand, counting down.
GCAGCCATGCCATGCTTGCTTGTTTCATGCTTGTTTCATGCTTGCTTTCATCTGCTACAGTCAATGCAAGCCGATGTCAGCATCGGCCCGCAGCAACATCGTTGCATATTTTCAATCACAGCATGCATGGGCGCCGCGTCGCAACACGCCAACGCCGCTACGATCACCATGCAGGGGGAAAGGGAAAAGAAGAATCACTGGCGGAAAACAGTAGGAGTCGAACCTACGGGAGAACGTCTGACGCCCTCCACCGGGTTTGAAGCCCGGCCACATCACCGGATGAGTGTGCTTTCCGCGGTACCTGAACTAGCTGTTGGGCAAGTCTGCAGTGTAGGACCATAGCGCCTGCGGGCGCAGTAAATGCCCATTGCCAACACGGCGAGTATAACCTACGCGGTCAAAAAATTCCAAGACCTGGATCGCCCGCTTTCGGCCCAGGCCGCTAGCGTCGCGGAAGGTGGCGGCACCCACGGCACCATTGCCGGCAGGCAAACCTTCTTCCTGTTCGGCTTTTTCAGCCAGGCTACGCACCAGTTGCGCCAGCTCGGCCAGCGCCGCCTGGTGATAAAACAGATCGTGCACCACCTGGCTGATCTGTCCTGCCTTGGCAAGTTTGCGCAACAGCCGGCGCGTTTCATCTTCGGCCAGGCCGAAGTCGCGCGCCAGGTCACGCGTCCACGGCGGATCGTAGCGCCCCTGCAGCAACAGCGCCAGCAAGGGTTCGGCCAGCGCCGCCTCCTGCGCCGTCAGCTCCACGCTGTGCGTCGGCAGATGCAGGCTGGCACCGCGCGCCTGCACCTCGCCGCGCGCCAGCAAGCCTTCGACCAGGTGGCTCCACAAAGCGTCTTCCATCTCCGCGTCAACGATGCGCTTCAAGCGCCACAGTTCCGGCCCTGCCTCATCGGGCGCGCGCGCGTGGAACACCGCCAGGGCGGCCAGTAGCCGCTCTTCCAGCGCGGCCTGCGCCGCCGGCGCCAGCAGCAGGGCATCGTTTGCGCGCAGAGCGATGCGGCGCGTATCGGGCGGCAGCGCGATGGCGTGCGCCGGCAGCAGCGACAGGCGCACCAGCAGCGACTCGCGCAAGCCCAGCGGGCTTTGCGCCAGCAGCGCCGCATAGTCGCCGTGCGCGACAAAGGCTGCCAGAGCATCGAGCCAGGCAAGCCTGGCCGGGCTGCGCCGCTTGCGCGCGGGGCCGAACGGATCGAGCACCATACCGCCGCCCACCGTTTGCGTCGCTTGCGCATTGCGCACGACGAAGCGGTCACCGGGCACGCCGTGCATGGGTGCGTCGAACACCAGCTGCACCCTGCCCGTCTGCCCCGGCCCCAAGCTTACGCCATCGAGCATGACGGCGCGCGCCACCTGGTGCGCCGCCCCCAAGTGCACGTGCAGCGGCGACCAGGCTTTCAATTGCACGCCCGCGTCGGGCAGCAAAGTCAGTTGCACGTCGAGGCGCTCCGAGCATTGTGCCAGTTGCGGCGCAACGATCCAGTTGCCCCGTTCGATGCGCTCGCGCTCGATGCCGGCCAGGTTCAGCGCCAGGCGCTGGCCCGCCACGCCCGTGTCCGCCGCGCGGTTTTGCGCATGGATGCTGCGCACGCGCGCGCCTGTGCCGCCCGGCACCAGCTGCAGCGTGTGCCCCACCTTGGCCATGCCGGCCAGCGCCGTGCCGGTGACGATGGTGCCCTGCCCCGACAAGGTAAACACACGGTCCACGCCCAGGCGGAACAAGCGCCGCTCGTCGCGTTGCGGCAAGTCGTGCGCCACTTGCGTCAGGTGCGCCAGCAAGGCAGCCACACCGGGATCGTTGTCGCCGCTGGCAGCGGTGCAGAAAACCGGGCTGCCTGCGAGCGGCGTGCCGGCCAGCAGCGCCTCGATGTCGGCTGTCACCTGCGCCACGCGGGCGCCGTCAACGCGGTCGACCTTGCTCAACGCCACGGCGCCGCGCCCCACGCCGAGCAGCTGCAAAATAGCCAGGTGCTCGTGCGTCTGCGGCATGATGCCATCGTCGGCAGCCACCACTAGCAGGGCAAAGTCGATGCCCGTCACGCCGGAAGCCATGGTGCGGATGAATTTTTCGTGGCCAGGCACATCGATCACGCCCAGCACCGTGCCGTCCGCCAGCGGCAGATAGGCATAGCCCAGTTCAATCGAAATGCCGCGCGCCTGCTCTTCTTTCAGGCGGTCCGTGTGCACGCCCGTCAGCGCGCGCGTCAGCGTCGTCTTGCCATGGTCGATATGGCCAGCGGTACCGACGATCATGCGGATAACCCGGCGAGCTGCGCGATGAAAGCCGTCTCGTGCGGCGCCTCCAGGCAGCGCAGGTCCAGCCACAGCGCCTCCTGGCCAATGCGCCCGATCACGGGACATGGCAAGGCGCGCAAACGCTGTTCCAGCGTTCCCAATGGATTACTCAGGCGCGAGCCCGGCACGCTGCGGATGGCCAGGCCAAAGCTGGGCAGCTGGTCGATGGGCAAGGCGCCGCTGCCGATCTGGCTTTTCATGGCTTCGGCCGTCACAACGTAGGCTTTTCCCAGCACCTGCTGCAACGCCGGCAGCAGCAGCTCGGCTTGCGCGCGCATGGCGGCCGCAGGCCGCGTCAGCAAGCGCAACGTGGTCAGGCGCTCGGCCAGCAAGTCCGGCGCGCGGTACAGCTGCAACACCGGAGCCAATGCCGCCAGCGTCAGTTTGCCCACGCGCAGCGCGCGTTTCAGGGGGTTGCGCTTGATCTTCGCAATCAGGTCGGCGCGTCCGACAATGATGCCGCATTGCGGGCCGCCCAGCAATTTATCACCGCTGAACGTCACCAGGTCGGCGCCCGCCGCTATCGTTTCGCGCACCGTCGTTTCATGCGGTAGCCCGTATTGAACCAAATCAAGCAATGTGCCGCTGCCCAGGTCCACCGCCGTCGGCACGCCGTGTTTTGCACCCAGCGGCGCCAGTTCGTCGAGCTCCACGCTTTTCGTGAAGCCGGTGATCACGTAATTGCTACAATGCACTTTCATCAGCAAGCCGGTGTGCTCGTTGATGCCGTCCGCGTAATCGTCCAGATGGGTGCGGTTAGTACTACCCACTTCGCGCAGCACGGCGCCGGCGCGCGTCATGACGTCGGGAATGCGGAAGGCGCCGCCGATTTCCACCAGTTCGCCGCGCGAAACAATGACTTCCTTGTTCTGTGCCAAAGTGTTGAGCATCAGCAGCACGGCGGCGGCATTGTTGTTGACGATGGTGGCCGCTTCGGCCCCCGTCAGTTCACGCAGCAGCTCCTCGACCAGGTCGTCGCGGTCGCCGCGCTTGCCTGTCTCGAGGTCAAATTCCAGGTTCATCGGCGATTGCATCGCTTCCACCACGGCTTGCACGGCGGCGTCGGGCAGCAGCGCCCGACCCAAATTCGTATGCAGCACGGTGCCCGTCAGGTTGAACACGGCGCGCAGCTGCGAGCGCGATTGCGCCTGCAGGCGTTCGGCCATTTGCGCGACGATGGCAGCCAGTGATGCGCCCTCTTCACAGACGGCACCGGCCAGCATGGCGGCGCGCAATTCGGCCAGCACGGCACGCGCGCAGGCCAGGCTCTGCACGCGGCCATAGTGCGCAATCAGGCCCAGGCAAGCCGCGTCACCGAGGATGCGGTCGACCGACGGCAGGCGCACGGTTTGCCCTGTCATCATGGCTGCACGTCCTCGCCGCTTTCGCTCTTGCCCAGCCACAGCAGCGGATTGCCGCTGGCGCGCTGGTAGCCCGCTTCGCCCACCAGCAGGTCGAGCATCAGGCTGGCCAGGTCGTCGGCCAGCGGCTCGACGTTGTAGTCATGCTCCTGATTGAAGACCTTGCGGTAGGTATGGCAGTCTTCGCAGGTTTCCGCGCGCGCCACCTTCTTGGGATCATTCGCCTTATTGGGCAATTTTTCGTCCTTCGCCGTCACGGGGTCGAACGGTGCCGCTTCGGCCGCGTCCAGGCCCTGATAGGCAATCTTGCCATTGTGTTCGCAGGTCGAGCACTTCACGCGCACCATATGCCATTCGCTTTCGCAGATACCGCAGTGCAGATAGCGATAGCCTTGCGATTGGCCGCCGATGCGGATCACGCTGGCGACGGGATGCGAACCACACACCGGACACAGGGTACCCGTTTCAAGGTCCGGCACGCGCGCGGCGCGCAGTTCGCTGGCCGATACCGACCACAGGATTTGCAGCGCTGCCGCAACGAAGGGCGCGTGCATGGGATTGAGGTTGTCGCCGTTTTCATCGAGCACGGCATCGGCGCAGGCATCGAGCGCTGACGCGTCGAGCGCGCGCAACTGGAGCAGCACCTGCGTCAAGCCGGCGGACAATGCCGGCACGCTCGCTGCCGTGACGGCCAGTTCATCGAGCACGCTGGCAAAGATGTCGCGCCACACGGGTGGACGGGCGCCGTTGACGGGCAACACGGGCATGCGGTGCTGCATCGCGCGGCGCAGCGCGTCGGGATCGGCGGCAGGCACGGCGCCAGGCGCCAGTTTTCCTACCACGGCGGCCTGCGCGTCGGCCAGCGCGGCCATCAGCACCAGGTAGCCCTGCATGCCCGCGTCGACGGGGATGCCCTTGATATTGCCTTGCGCCAACTCGCGCAAGCGCAAGGCGCGGGCCTTGAACAGGCTGTCAGGCTGCGGCAGCAGCAGGCGCGGAATCGCGTTGTGGTCCAGGCCTTCGATTTCGCCTGGCTGAAGAATGCGTTGTACCAATGGAGTTTTCCCATCAAAAAAGGCAAAGCAGAGCCAGCGGAGTTGGCTATGCTGTAAAAGTATTTTAATCGATATAGCGCAACGCAAGCCGCAAAGGAAAACCGGGGTCAGACCCGACGGGTCTGACCCCAGCTCTTGCACTTGGGCTACTTAAGCAAAAAACCGTTAATCCTTGCTGTTGCGTATTACCGCCTCAAACCACTTCGGATGGTGCTTGCGCGCCCAGCCGTAAGTGACGGTGCCGCGCACCATGGCGCCGATCGAGCCCTTGACCCACAGCGCCGCATAGATATGCACGATGATGGCGCAGATGATACCGAAGGCACAAACAGCGTGCAGCAAGGCGGCAGCGCGGATGACGGGAATCGGGAAATAGAACGCGAAATACGCGCGCCAGATCACGATGCCAGACAGCAACAATCCCACCATGAAAGCGAGCAGCGCGAAGAACAGGATCTTCTGGCCGGCATTGTATTTGCCGATCTTAGGAAGCTTTTCCTCACGGTTGTTGAGCACGTCGTCCATCTGTTTCAGCCACTGCTTGTCGCCGTCCTCGAACTGGTTGTGGTGCCAGAAGCGCACCACCAGGATCGCGAACGAGACAAACATCAGCACGCCGGCAAACGGATGCAAAATACGCGTCCATTGCCCGCCGCCGAACAGGTTGGCCATCCATGCCATCGAAGGATGGAACATGGCCAGGCCGGACAGCGCCAGCATGACGAAAGTGATGGAAGTGACCCAGTGATTGGAACGCTCGTTGGGATTGTAGCGTTCAATCAGGGGATTGCCATCCTTGTCGAACAGTTTGCCATCGTGATGTTCACTCTGCTGTTCACTGTGATTCATGCTGTTCCTCCCGGATACGCTTGGCCTCTTCCAAGGCTTCGTGCTCTTCTTTCTTGCTCACTTCGTTCGGACCGATGCGCGTGTAATGGAAAAAGCCTGCCAGTGCCGTGGCAGCTATGCCGGCCACTGCCAGCGGCTTGGACCAGCCCTTCCAGAAGCCCACCATCGGACTGATGCGCGGGCGTTCCGGCAAGTTCGAATACAGCTTCGGCTTGTCGGCATGGTGCAACACGTACATCACGTGCGTGCCGCCCACGCCCAGCGGATCATACAGACCCGCATTCTCGAAACCACGCGATTTCAGGTCGACGATACGCTCTTCCGCATGCACCTTCATGTCTTCCTTGGTGCCGAAGAGGATGGCGCCGGTCGGACAGGTTTTCACGCAGGCCGGTTCCTGGCCAACGGCCACGCGATCCGAGCACAAGGTGCACTTGTAGGCGCGGTCGTCCTTCTTCGAAATACGCGGCACGTCGAAAGGACAGCCAGCCACGCAGTAGCCGCAGCCGATGCAGTTTTCCTGGTGGAAATCCACAATGCCATTCGTGTATTGCACGATGGCGCCCGGCGCCGGACAGGCCTTCAGACAGCCCGGGTCCTCGCAGTGCATGCAGCCATCCTTGCGGATCAGCCACTCGAGGTTACCGTCGTTGTCTTCGTGTTCGGCAAAACGCATCACCGTCCACGATTGCGGCGTCAAGTCCGTCGGATTGTCATAGGTGCCATGGTTTTCGCCGACTTCGTCGCGCAAGTCGTTCCATTCCATGCACGCTGTCTGGCAAGCCTTGCAGCCGATGCATTTCGACACATCGATCAGCTTGGCCACGGTGCCCGTCACCGGGCTGCGCGCTTGCGGCGGCGTTACCGTGGTAGCCGACAGGCGCCGGATATCTAAGGATTGCAGTGCCATTATTGAGCTCCCATCATGCTTTTTCCACCTTCACCAAGAAGGACTTGAATTCCGGCGTTTGCGAATTGGCATCCCCCACGCCTGGCGTCAGGGTATTAATCAGATACCCGGGCTTGGCCACGCCCGCAAAGCCCCAGTGCAACGGCAGGCCCACGGTATGCACCTGCTTGCCTTCGATCATCAACGCTTTGATGCGCTTGGTAACCACGGCCTTGGCGATGATGTGGCCTCGCTTGGAACTGACGCGCACTTCACCACCGGCGACGACGCCGATGCTCTTGGCCAACTCTTCGCCAATTTCAACGAATTGCTGCGGCTGGATGATGGCATTCAGGCGTGCATGCTTGGTCCAGTAATGGAAATGCTCGGTCAGGCGGTAGCTGGTCGCCACATGCGGATATTGCTCATGCGTACCGAGCATTTTCCGATCCTCGGCGAACACGCGCGCGGCCGGGTTGCTGGTCGCCATCGGATTTTTCGGATGCATCGGGTTGTAACCGAGCGGATTTTCGAACGGCTCGTAATGCTCGGGGAACGGCCCTTCGGCCATGGCGCCACGCGCAAAGAAACGCGCCACGCCCTCGCCCAGCATGATGAACGGACCCATGCCATTTTCCGGCGGTTCGTCGGCCTTGAAGTCGGGAATATCGGCCCCGCTCCAATTCGTGCCATTCCACTCGATCAACTTGCGGGTCGGATCGAAAGGCTTGCCTTTCAAGTCGCACGAAGCACGGTTATACAGCACGCGCCGGTTCGCCGGCCACGCCCAGGCCCAGCCCAGCGTCTGACCGATGCCGGTCGGGTCGCTGTTATCGCGCCGTCCCATCTGGTTGCCCGCCTGCGTCCAACTGCCGGCAAAGATCCAGCAACCGCTGCTGGTGCTGCCATCGTCACGCAATTGCGCAAACGAGGCCAGCTGCTCGCCCTTCTTCAGCAACAACTTGGTCGGATCTTTGAGATCGTACAAGTCGGCCAATGCCTTGCCGTTGAATTCGCGGGCGATTTCTTCCGGCTGCGGGTTATGCGGCTGCGCATAATTCCAGGTCAGGTTGACGATAGGATCGGGAAACTTGCCACCCTCCTTCTTGTACAGCGTGCGCATGCGCAAGAACAGGCCCGACATGATTTCCAGGTCGCTGCGCGCCTGGCCCGGCGGTTCGGCCGCCTGCCAGTGCCACTGCAGCACGCGCGCCGAGCTCACCAGCGAACCGCGCTCTTCGGCGAAGCAGGTGGTCGGCAAGCGGAACACTTCCGTCATGATCTTGGTCGGATCGACTTCGTGATATTGCCCGTGCGGCTTCCAGAATTCGCCCGTTTCCACGGCCAACGGGTCCATGATGACGAGGAACTTCAGCTTCGACAGCGCTTCCGTGACCTTCTGCTTGTTCGGCGCGGACGCCAGCACGTTGAAGCCCTGGCAGATATAGCCGGTCATCTTGCCTTGATGCATGTTCTCGATCGCTTGCATCAAGTCATACGGCTTGTCGAGTTTCGGCAAGTAGTCGAAGGCGTAATTGTTCTCGGCCGTGGCAAAATCACCCCACCACGTCTTCATGAAGCTGACGTGGAACTTGCGGTAATTGCTCCAGTAGCTGAGCTGGTTAGGCCGCAGCGGCTTGGTCGCGCGCGCAGCGATGTAGGCATCGAAATCCTGCTCGCGCTCGTTAGGCAGGGTCATATAACCTGGCAACAGGTTTGACATCAGGCCCAAGTCGGTCAAGCCCTGGATGTTCGAGTGGCCGCGCAAGGCGTTCATGCCGCCGCCGGCGATACCCATATTACCCAGCAACAACTGCACCATGGCGCCCGTGCGGATGGTTTGCGCGCCCGTCGAGTGGTGCGTCCAGCCCAGTGCGTACAAGATGGTACCCGCGCGTCCTGGCACGGCGGTCGAGGCGAGTGCCTCTGCCACCTTGTGGAACTTTTCAGGCGACACGCCACACGTGCGTTCGACCATCTCGGTCGTGTAACGTGCGTAGTGCTTCTTCATCATCTGGTAGACGCAGCGCGGATGTTCGAGCGTCGGGTCGACCTTGGCATAGCCGTCGTCGCCGATCTCGTAATCCCAGGTGGCCTTGTCGGTGTACTTGCCTTTTTCCTTGTCATAACCCGAGAACAGGCCATCTTCGAACGCATAGTCTTCGCGCACGATGAAAGGCATGTCAGTGTAGTTACGCACGTACTCATGCTGGATCTTGTCGTTCGTCAGCAGATAATTGATGATCGCGCCGAGGAAAACGATGTCCGTGCCGGTGCGCGTGGCGCAGTAGTAATCTGCCACGGATGCGGTACGGGTAAAACGCGGATCGACAACAATCAGCTTGGCCTTGTTATGCGCCTTCGCTTCCGTTACCCATTTGAAGCCGCAAGGATGTGCTTCTGCTGCATTGCCGCCCATGACCAAAATCACATCGGCATTCTTGATATCGACCCAATGATTCGTCATCGCGCCACGGCCAAACGTCGGGGCAAGACCTGCCACCGTCGGTCCGTGTCATACACGCGCCTGATTATCAAAGGTCAGCATCCCCATGCTGCGCACTGTCTTGTGGGTCAGGTAACCGACCTCGTTGCTGCCGGCGGACGCGGCAAGCATGCCGGTGGAGAGCCAGCGGTTGACGGTCTTGCCGTCGGCATTCTTTTCGATCAGGTTGGCATCGCGATCATCCTTCATCAGGCGCGCGATCTTGTCGAGCGCCACATCCCAGGAGATCGGTTGCCATTCCGTGCCACCGGGTGCGCGGTATTCGGGCACTTTCAAGCGACTCGGACTGTGGATAAAGTCGATCAGACTGGCGCCTTTCGGGCACAGGGTGCCACGGTTTACCGGGTGATCGGCATCGCCTTCCACGTGGATGATGCTGGAGACGGCATTTTTCGCGCCGTCGCCCAGTCCATACAGCAGGATGCCGCATCCTACCGAACAATAAGGACACGTATTGCGTGTCTCGGTCGTGCGAGACAGCTTGTATTGCCGCACTTCCGCCATCGCCTGGCCCGGTGCAAAACCGAGCAAGGCGAGGCTGGAGCCAGCAATGGTCGCGCCAGTTACCCGAAGGAACTGGCGCCTGGACATCTGAACCATATTCAGGCCTCTATGATGTGAGTAAATAAAAAGTCATACGGTGTCATGGCGGTGTCATATCAATAAGATATAAGCACCATACCTGTTCCGCATGGCATCATTTTACCCCTCAAATCTCGTCAAGGCTTGGAGTGCTCGAATAAATTGCACATAGACAACATTTTTCCATAGGCAATAGGCGGCCACTCAAAACACTATCGCTACGCGAACAATGACTCCAAGCCGGTAGTGTGCGCACACATACAATTCTTCACTGATGAAAAACCAGGATCGCAAGCGACTTTTGAATGCGAACAAACTGCCAGGCTAGCGACAGACTGTCGCGCAAATCGTGCCCTTCGACGCCGTCACGGTGAAAGTCGGCAAGCTTTCCTCAGGCATAGCCGCGAGTGGCGTGACACCCAAGGTCAGGGGCAAGGCCTCCCAGTACGGCACTCGTGATCGCCTCGCCTGCGCGCATGCGCTGTTGCTGCAGAGAAGACCCTGACTGATGCCTGACTATGCCTGATTGTCATGATATGGACATCAAGCAGTGCGGTGGAAGGCAAGGCAACATGTAAGTGATAGTACTTATTGACTAGGCAATTGGTGCAGAAAAGCAACAAGAAGTAAATATCGACAAGCAATTTAAATTGTTTGAAAAACTATTTCCGTGCGTCAATGCTATACTCGCCTCAGCTGGGCAGTAGCATTCCCACGCCGTCACACCCCTTGCTTTACCTCCACGGCGCGCACTGCGCGGCGCGGCGCCATGTCACCATGCGGCACCCGAAAACCACGATCCCCTGCGCCTTGCGGCGACTGCCTGCCCCTGCGGGCGGCGGCGATCATGACAATTAACTGTTAGGAATTACATGAAAAACCTGAACATCGGCAGCCGCCTTGGCGTCGGCTTTGCTATCGTATTGTTGCTGCTTGCCGCCTTGACCGTCACCGCTATCGTACGCATGCAAACGGCCAGCGCCCTGACTGACCGCCTGCTCAATACCAGCATCAAGAACCAGCGCATGGTGGCCGAATGGTCGAAGATCATCGAAGTGAACAGCGTGCGCGGCGTAGCCTCGTTTGAAATTGCGGATCCCGTCGTGCGCGCAAAAATCGAAGAAGATCTCAAAGTCGATGCGGCACGCTCGAGCAAGCTGCAAGATGATATCGCCGCCGCATTGCGCAATCCGGGCGTGATCGAGCAATTCAAGGTGGTGCGCAAGGTGCGCACCGACTATGTGACGACGCGCGCACGCGCCTTCAAGATGAAGGCCGACGGCGACATGGCGGGCGCCAAGGAAGTGTTCGACAAAGAAGTGACACCGATCACCAAGGCTTACCTGGCCGAAGTGAAGCAATTTGCCACCATGCAGATCAACGCTTCCGACGCCGTCGGCGCCAGCATCGTCGAGTCGTATAGCGACACCCGTGCCTTCCTCATCAGCATGGGCCTGCTGGCCGTGCTGATGGGCATCGGTTTCGCTTGGTGGATCACGCGCTCGATCACCGGCCCCATCCGCGACGCCGTGAAAGTGGCAGAAACAGTGGCAGCAGGCGATCTGAGCAGCACAATCACGGTGCAAGGCCGCGATGAAACAGGGCAGCTGATGCAGGCCCTGAAAAGCATGAACGACAGCCTGGTCGGCATCGTGAGCCAGGTGCGCAGCGGCACCGACACCATCGCCACGGCTTCCGCAGAAATTGCCGCCGGCAACCAGGACCTGTCGTCGCGCACGGAACAGCAAGCCAGTTCGCTGGAAGAAACTGCCTCGTCGATGGAAGAGCTGACCTCGACCGTAAAGCAGAATGCGGATAATGCGCGCCAGGCGAATAAACTCGCTGGCGACGCGGCCGGCATCGCCAGCCGCGGCGGCGCCGTGGTGGCGGAAGTGGTCTCCACCATGGGCGAGATCAATACCTCGTCGAAGAAAATCGTCGATATCATCTCGGTCATCGACGGCATCGCCTTCCAGACGAATATCCTGGCCCTGAACGCGGCTGTGGAAGCGGCACGCGCCGGCGAACAGGGCCGCGGCTTTGCCGTGGTGGCCACGGAAGTGCGCAACCTGGCACAGCGCTCGGCAGCGGCGGCCAAGGAAATCAAGGGCTTGATCGACGACTCCGTGCAAAAGGTCGACGTGGGCACGGACCTGGTCGACAAAGCCGGCAAGACGATGGAGGAAATCGTGCAAAGCATCGGCTTCGTCACATCCATCATGAGCGAGATCAGCAACGCCAGCGAAGAACAGAGCGCAGGCATCGAGCAAGTCAACCAGGCCATTTCCGAAATGGACCAGGTGACTCAGCAAAATGCAGCCCTGGTAGAAGAGGCCTCGGCCGCAGCCGAAGCGATGCAGGATCAGGCGAGCGAGCTGGCGCAAGTGGTCAGCGTCTTCCGCCTGGACGCCAATGCGGCGACGACCGACCGTTTCAGCATGAAAGCGGCGCAACGCAGCACGCCTGCAGCGACGGCAAGCGCGGCCGCAGCGGCCCGCAAGGCTACGGCCCCTGCCCTGCGTCTGCCCGTGACACGCGCCAACAGCAAGGCAGCCAAGCCTGCCGAAGGCGAGTGGGAAGAGTTTTAAACGCTGAAGATCGATGCGTGGCAGTGACTGCCACGCAGGCGCAGCAGCCAGGCATCAGCCCAGCCTGGCTTGCGCATCCTGAATCAGTTTTGCCAGCTCGCGCGGCGCAGATTGGGCCAGAAATGCCAGCGCCAGCGCCTGCGGATCGATAGCCGCATCCGCTGGCAAGCCATGCTCGAAGCCACCCACCATATAGCGGCAGAAGTGCGGCGATTCGGCCCGCGTTTCCACATACCAGCAACCCGCATGACTCTGTACAAAGTATTCGCCGATAAAGTAGCCGAGCGTGGTTTTCACCCACTGCCAGCTCTCGTCGCGGATGACGATGGTGCGCATGGCCGCATCGATGTAAGGCAGGTATTCGGCCGCATTCGTCAATACTTCGTGCGCGGGCTGGATACCCAGACGTTCGACAAAATTCACCAGCGACGCCCCCAGCGCGTCATAATAAGCATCGAAACCCGCCTGGCTCTGTTGTAACAATTGTTCTTCTTCGTTCGACAGCATTCACACTCCACAGACATTCATCAATTGCGTCCATTTTCAATCAACGGCGCAGATCACGGCATCGCCCATTTTACGCCGCGTGCACAGCCACGTCAGCGCTCTGCTGCAGGGCTTGGTTGCGGGCGGACAAATGCGGCAATGCTGGGCTACCGCTCCCCCCGGCAGCGACGCACGCGCCTTTCCTCAAGCACGGCATGCAGATGATGATGAACAGTCGATTCTGCGGCTCATGCGAGATTAACACCGTAGCAAGGTAGGGCAACAGACAAAAAAATAGCCCACTCGAAAGTGGGCTATTTTTTTCATCTGGAGGCGAGGACGGGAATCGAACCCGTCTAAACGGCTTTGCAGGCCGCTGCATAACCTCTTTGCTACCTCGCCAGAGGAACTGCTAGGGTGCGCCTTGCGGCCCACCTTGAAAACTGGAGCGGGAGAAGAGTCTCGAACTCTCGACCTCAACCTTGGCAAGGTTGCGCTCTACCAACTGAGCTACTCCCGCATTGGAGCTTGTTTACTACTTAATCACGCCACATACTGAGCGGATAAAAAAAGGAAGCCAGCTTAGCTTCCCTTTAGAATTCTGGAGCGGGAGAAGAGTCTCGAACTCTCGACCTCAACCTTGGCAAGGTTGCGCTCTACCAACTGAGCTACTCCCGCATACGAACTACTATTTTACTGCCTTTTACACCCGTTTACCAGTGCTGCTTTACTGCTGATCCAGCATTCACTGGAGCGGGAGAAGAGTCTCGAACTCTCGACCTCAACCTTGGCAAGGTTGCGCTCTACCAACTGAGCTACTCCCGCAGTGGACAACATTGTATCAGAAGCTCTACTGCACCGCCAGTACTACTTTTTACTGCATCTGCTGTTTTTACCTATGACACGATCCAGAAAACTGGAGCGGGAGAAGAGTCTCGAACTCTCGACCTCAACCTTGGCAAGGTTGCGCTCTACCAACTGAGCTACTCCCGCGTCATCAACAACAGGCCAGCATTATAGAGGGATTACAGGGACTGTCAACTGGCAATATCTGGTCTTTTGCAAAATATTTGAAGTCAGAGCATGTGGGCCTGCCCCCTTTCAATGCAAATTGCCGGCCTTTTCCTTGATCAACGGCCATGCCAGGCGCAGGTAATAGAACATCGACCATACCGTCAGCACGCTGGCGATCCACAGCAGCTTTTCGCCCCACACGTGGGTATCGATCGCGCCGAAGATCACGTCGTGATACAGCAGCAAGGGAATGGCCGTCATTTGCGCAGCCGTCTTGATCTTGCCGATCGAACTGACGGCCACCGATTTCGATGCGCCAATCTGCGCCATCCATTCACGCAATGCGGAAATGGTGATTTCACGACCAATGATGATGAAGGCCAGCACGGCATTGACGCGATCGAGCTGCACCAGCACCAGCAAAGCGCCCGCCACCATCAGCTTGTCGGCGACCGGATCGAGGAAGGCGCCAAAGGCCGAGGTCTGGTTCCAGCGCCGCGCGAGAAAACCATCGAACCAGTCGGTGACGGCGGCAACAATGAAGACCAGGGTGGCGACGAGGTTCTGGTCGCCATGCAGCAGCATCGACGGCGGCAAGTAAAACACGCCGACGACGAGTGGGATCAGGGCCACGCGCAGCCAAGTCAAAAGGATGGGGATATTAAAAGGCATAAGCAAACAATCGGCCAACGGGTGAATTGAACATGAAGAAAGCGTAAAGAAAGCCCCCCTAGTCTACATGGCCCAAGGGCATTAGCCTAGTGCGCTTGCCGCAGCACCGGAGCAGGCAATCAGGAACCCGAACAAAACCACCGCGAGCGACGACGAATCGCCACGCACTGTCGATTTGCGCAGGCGTTCTAATGCAGCTGCTTGTAAATCTCTTCCGCAAGCTGCGTCGAAATGCCCTCCACCGACATCAAATCCTCGACGCTGGCGTCGACCACGCCGCGCAAGCCGCCAAAACGCGACAGCAGTTTCTGCCGGCGCTTGGCGCCTATGCCTTCTATCTCTTCCAGGCGCGAGGTCTGACGTGTCTTGGCGCGCTTGGCGCGCATGCCCGTAATGGCAAAGCGGTGCGCCTCGTCGCGAATTTGCGCGATCAGCATCAAGGCTGCCGACTCTTTGCCCAGCGCTTGCGGCGCACGCCCATCGACGAACAGCAGGGTTTCCAGGCCCACCTTGCGCCCTTCCCCCTTGGCCACGCCGACGATCAAGCTGATATCGAGTCCCAGCTCGGCAAATACCTGGCGCGCCATTTCGATCTGCCCCTTGCCACCATCGATCAGCACCACGTCGGGCATCACGCCATCGCCATTGGCCACCTTTTCATAGCGGCGCATCAAGACCTGGCGCATGGCCGCGTAATCGTCGCCGGGGGTGATATCGTTGATGTTGTAACGCCGGTATTCGCCATTGTGCATGGCGTGGTGATGAAATACCACGCACGACGCCTGCGTCGCCTCGCCCTGCGTGTGGCTGATGTCGAAACACTCCACGCGCAAGCTGTCGATCTCTTCCATTTCCAGTCCCAGCGCCTCGGCCAATGCACGCGTGCGCGACTGCTGCGAACCCTGCTCTGACAGCAAGCGCGCCAGCGAAATCTCGGCGCCTTTTTGCGCCATCTCCAGCCATTGGCGACGCTGCCCCTGCGGCTGAAAGATCAGGTTAATGCGGTGGCCGCACTGCTCCATCAGCGCCACCATCAGGGCTGGCTGGTCAAACTCGATATTCAGTATCAGGGTGCCGGGAATGAATTTTTCCGTGTAGTGCTGGGCCAGGAAGGCCGCCAGCACTTCCACCTCGATCGCTTCTTCGGCAATCGCTGCCGCGTCGCTGAACTGACTGGGGAAATAGGCGCGGTCGCCCAGGTGGCGCCCCCCGCGCACCATGGCCAGGTTGACGCAGGCGCGCCCGCCCTGCACCAGCACGGCGAGGATGTCGACATCGGCGTCGTCCGTGGTCTCCATGCTTTGCTGGTGCAGTACGCGCGACAGCGAGCCAATCTGGTTGCGCACCACTACCGCCTGCTCGAATTTCAGCTCGGCGGCAAAGGCGTGCATCTTCTTTTCCAGGTCCGCCATCACTTCGCTCTGGCGCCCGCGCAGGAAGCGCGCCGCATTTTCCACGTCGTTTTTATAGTCTTCCTTGCTGATCAGGTCGACGCAGGGCGCGCTGCAGCGGCCGATCTGGTGCAACAGGCAGGGCCGCGTGCGGTTCGCATACACGCTGTCCTCGCAGGTGCGGAGCAAAAATACCTTTTGCAAGATCTGCATCGATTCCTTGACGGCCCAGGAACTGGGGAACGGCCCGAAATACTGATTTTTCTTGTCCACCGCGCCCCGGTAATACACCATGCGCGGCGCATCGCCATGCGTGATTTTCAAATAGGGGTACGACTTGTCGTCGCGAAACAGAATGTTGTAGCGTGGCTGCAGCGCCTTGATCAGGTTGTTTTCCAGGATCAGCGCCTCGGCTTCGCTATGCGTCACGGTCGTTTCCAGGCGTGCAATACGCTCGACCATCATGGCGATGCGGGGGCTGGCCAGATTCTTTTGAAAATAGCTCGATACGCGTTTTTTCAGATCACGCGCCTTGCCGACATACAACACCTTGTCGGCGGCGTCGAAATAGCGATACACGCCAGGCAGGTTGGGCAGCTTGGCGACCGTCGCCAGCACCTGCGCGCGCGGCTCGGGTGGCGTTTCCATGGAATTGAGATCGGATATTGCTTCAGTCATTGCTGGCTCATTGCGCGCTCATCGTTACACTGCTTGTTCCACGATCACGAACGCGACCGCATAGTCTTCTTCATCGCTGATCGTCACTTGCGCGCTCAGGCGGTTTTCTTGCATGAAGTGCGCCAGCACGCCACTGCACACGATCATCGGCTTGCCGCTGGCATGGTTCAGCATTTGCGCCGCAGGCCACGTCATCGGCATGCGCAAGCCCAGGCCAATGGCCTTGGAAAATGCCTCTTTGGCCGCAAAGCGGGTGGCCAGAAAACGCACGCCGCGCACCGCGTTCTTGGCGCTGCGGGCATGGAATTTCTCCATCTCCTGCGGTCCCAGTATTTTCTGCGCGAAACGCTCGCCGTGGCGCGCCAGTGCCGCCTCGATGCGCGCAATCTTGCAGATATCGGTGCCGATACCGTAGATCATGCTGCCTCCTTGGTGCGCGCGTTTATGCTTTGCTGCCCAGGCGCGCGGCCACCATGATGGCCTTCATTTCGCGCACGGCATTTTCCCAGCCGACAAACACGGCGTGCGCAACGATGGCGTGGCCGATGTTCAGTTCAGTAATGTCAGCAATGGCTGCAATCGCCTGCACATTGGTGTAATGCAAGCCGTGGCCCGCGTTGACCTTCAGGCCGCGGCCCACGCCGAACAGCACGCCGGCTTTGATGCGTTCCAGCTCGGCCAATTGCTCGGCGCCTGCCGTGTCGGCATAGCGCCCCGTGTGCAGCTCGATCACCGGCGCACCGAGCTCGGCAGCGGCAGCGATCTGCTGCTCGTCGGCGTCGATGAACAGACTCACGCGGATGCCCTCGCCTTGCAATTGTTTGACCGCAGCTTGCACTTCCTTGAAGTAGCGCACCACGTCCAGCCCCCCTTCGGTGGTCACTTCCGTGCGTTTTTCCGGCACCAGGCAAACGTCGGCCGGCTTGATGACGCAGGCGAAATCGAGCATTTCCTGCGTCACGGCCGCCTCCAGGTTCATGCGCGTGAGCAACTGCGGCGCGATGGCGATCACATCGGCATCCTTGATATGGCGACGATCTTCGCGCAAATGCAGGGTAATGCCATCGGCGCCCGCCTGTTCGGCCAGCAAGGCCGCGCGCAGCGGGTCGGGATATTGCGTGCCGCGCGCATTGCGCAAGGTGGCCACGTGGTCGATATTGACGCCCAGGTCGATGACAGGGCCGGAAGGCTGCAAAAAGCTCATATATTGGTATCCGTAAAGTGCCTTGGCGCTGCATGGCAAAGAGCAGCACTACAGCTGCATTAAATCGATCAGTATCTGGCGCGTGTTCAAAGTGGCGCCCCCCAGTTGATGGGCCAGCAAAAAGCGCATCAGCAGCTTGCTTTGCGCCTGCGTGGCCACGTCTAGATAATCTTCGCGCTGCATGTCGAGCAAGGTCTTGCCCGTGATCTTAGGCCAGGCATCGCTGGCGCGTGCCGGGCGCGGCCCCCGTTCCGGGTCGACCACGTAGACTTGCCCCGCCTCGACGATCTGGCGCGTGCCGGTGCAGTGCGTCAGGTCGGCCGCCACGCCCGTTTCCTTGAGCAGGGCGCGCTCGAACTTGCGCAGCACGATAGGCGGCGGCTCATTGTGCGCCAATTGATTCAAGGTGGCAACGTAGTGGTCGAACAGGACCGGATGCGGATCGTCGCGCGCCAGCAATTTCACCAACAGTTCGTTCAAATAGAAACCACACAGCAGCGCGGTCTTTTCTAGCGGCAACATGCCACCGACCCATTCGGCACCCGTCAAAATACGCAGTTCGGATTTGCCCGTCCAGCCCGCTTGCAGCGGTTGAAACGTCTGCAGCACGCCGCGCAACTGCGAATGGGGCCGCTTGGCGCCCTTGGCGACGAGCGCGATGCGGCCGTACTCGCGCGTGAACACGTCGACGATGAGGCTGGTTTCTTTGTGCGGGTAGCTGTGCAGCACGAAGGCTGGCTGGCCCGTGATGCGGCCGTCGCGCGCGGGCGCACGGCTGCGCCGGGGGGCAGCCGAGGTGGGCGCTGCGGAAGGTGCGGAAGGTGCGGCCGGCGGCGCGATGGCCACCGGCGGGGGCGCAGATGTGGAGACAGCAGGTGAGGCTGGCGCGATATCAGGCTGCGCTGGCGTGGTGGTGCTCATGCGTGTAGCGTCGCCCCCGGGTTGCCGATTACTCGTAGCCGTAAGCGCGCAAGCCCGCCTCGTTGTCGGCCCAGCCCGACTTGACCTTGACCCAGATTTCCAGGTACACGGGGCCGCCGAAAAGTTTTTCCATATCCAGGCGGGCCTGCGTGGACACTTCCTTCAGGCGCGCGCCCTTGTTGCCGATGATCATGGACTTGTGCGTATCACGCTCGACCAGAATGGCGGCGAAGACGCGCCGCAGATCGCCTTCCTGCTCGAATTTCTCGATCAGCACCGTGCTCGTGTACGGCAATTCGTCGCCGACAAAGCGGAAGAGTTTTTCGCGCACGATTTCCGAGGCGAGGAATTTTTCGCTGCGATCCGTGATGTCGTCCGGGCCAAAGATCGGCTGATTTTCCGGTAGGAAACGCTTGATCTCGTTTTGCAAGCCTTCCAACTGGAAATGCAGCTTGGCCGAAACGGGGACGATGGCGGCGAAGTCGCGCATGGCGGCAATTTTTTGCGCAAACGGCAACAATACGGCCTTATCCTTGACGCGGTCGGATTTATTGATGACGAGGATGCATGGTACTTCCTTCGGCAGCAAGTCCATCACTTGCTGGTCGGCCGGGCCAAAGGTACCCGCCTCGATCACGTACAGAATGACATCCGAGGAAATCAGGGTATTGGTGACGGTCTTGTTGAGCGTCTTGTTCAGCGCGTTCGAGTGACGCGTCTGGAAACCAGGCGTATCGACATAGATGAACTGCGCATCGGGCACCGTCTGAATGCCCGTGATGCGGTGGCGCGTGGTTTGCGCCTTGCGCGAAGTGATACTGACCTTGGCGCCGATCAGCACGTTCATCAGGGTCGATTTGCCCACGTTCGGGCGGCCCACGATGGCGATATAGCCACAGCGGAAGTGGTCGGGCATTTTGGTGGCTGTCATGCTAGTGTCGATTCTGTTTAGTGTGAGCGGCGATCGCCGGGGCCACAGGGGCTACCGCGGCGTCGCTCTGGATGGTGGCAATGCCGGCCAGCTTGAGCTGGGCGGCGCGCGGTTTGGGCTTGCGGCTGGCGGCAGGCGACTTCAGCAGCGCCTGCTCAGCCACGTCCAGCGCCAGTTTGGCGGCAGCTTGCTCACCGGCGCGGCGGCTTCCGCCACGGCCGTAGACCTGGATATTCAATTTCGGCACCAGGCATTCGATCTCGAATTCCTGGCTGTGGGCGGCGCCGTGGGTGGCCACCACATTGTACTGTGGCAGCGAAATTTTCTTGCTTTGCAAAAACTCCTGCAGCAAGGTCTTGGCATCCTTGCCCAGGGTTTGCGGATCGACCGAGTCGAGGATGGGAATGTAGAAGGCGCGGATCACCATGCTGGCAGCGTCAAAGCCCGTGTCGAGGAAAATGGCGCCCAACAAGGCTTCCAGGGTATCGGCCAGGATAGACGGACGGCGGAAACCGCCAGACTTCAGCTCGCCTTCGCCCAGGCGCAAAAATTGCGACAATTCCAGCGTTTGCGCGATCTCATATAGCGACTGCTGCTTCACCAGGTTGGCGCGCAGGCGCGACAGGTCGCCCTCGTCAATGGACTTGAAGCGTTCGTACAGGATGGAAGCGACCACGCAATTGAGGATGGAGTCGCCCAGAAATTCCAGCCGCTCATTATGCAAACTGCTGTGGCTACGGTGCGTCAAGGCTTGCTGCAACAGGCCAGCATCCTGGAACGTATAGCCTAAACGGTTTTGCAATAGCTGAAGATTCATTGTTGTTTCTGTATCATCTGAGTAATTCGGCTGGCCACCGCGCGCGACATCGGCGCGGTAGCCATGGGCAGTCTGCCTCGGCAGACCCGGCCGGCTTAGTGTATGCCGCCCACGCGTTTCGGATTGCTGAAGTTCATCCACACCAGGAAAGCTTTGCCGACGATGTTCTCGTTCGGCACGAAGCCCCAGTAGCGGCTGTCGGCGCTATTGTCGCGGTTATCACCCATCATGAAGTAATTGCCTTGCGGCACCACACAGGTAAAACCGTCTTCGTTGTAGCGGCAGGCATCCTGCTGCGGGAAATCCTTCACTTCGCGCAAGTTCAACGCGGGAGCAGGCTCGTCGTTAAGGATGCGGTGGCTCACGCCCGTCAGGTTTTCTTCCAACTGCTTGTGGTAGACCGTGCTTTCGTCGTCCAGATAGTCGTCCAGCGCGGTGTACGCCACATCCTTGCCGTTGACCGTCAAGCGCTTGTTTTCATAGGTGATTTTATCACCAGGCACGCCGATCACGCGCTTGATGTAGTCTTGCGACATATCTTTCGGGTACTTGAACACCATCACGTCGCCGCGCTGCGGATCGTTGACTTCAATGATGCGCTTGTTGACGATCGGCAACCGAATACCATAGGTGAACTTATTCACCAGAATCAAATCGCCCACCAGCAAGGTCGGCACCATCGAGCTCGACGGGATCTTGAACGGCTCGTACAGGAATGCACGCAGACAAAACACCAGGGCGATGACGGGGAAGAAGCTGCCCGAATACTCGACCCAGGTCGGCTGGCGCAACAGCGCTGCCTCGATGGTGGCGCGGCTACCGCCGGCGTCGGACTTGATACCCTCGGCGGCCAGCTTGGACTGACGCGCATCGAAGTCAGCCAGAGCGCGGTCGGCCGCCTGGCGGCGCTGCTTGGCCAGGTAAAACACATCGAGGCACCAGACCAGGCCCGTCAACACCATCAGCACGAACAAAATTAAAGCGAAATTTCCTAAAATCACTTGCAGGTTCATTGATCAACCATCCACTTGTAAAATTGCCAGGAATGCTTCTTGCGGGATCTCCA
Source organism: Janthinobacterium paucivorans (assembly GCF_051380805.1). Classification (NCBI taxonomy): domain Bacteria; kingdom Pseudomonadati; phylum Pseudomonadota; class Betaproteobacteria; order Burkholderiales; family Oxalobacteraceae; genus Janthinobacterium; species Janthinobacterium paucivorans. The sequence continues at coordinate 53,882 of NZ_JBNYXR010000018.1, read as the reverse complement.
CGGAACCCACTTGCTTCATGCGCTTCTTACCCGCTTTTTGTTTTTCCAGCAATTTTTTCTTGCGGCTGATATCGCCGCCGTAGCACTTCGCCAGCACGTTCTTGCGCAAGGCTTTGACGTTCTCGCGCGAAATGATGTTGGCACCGATGGTTGCCTGAATAGCCACGTCGAACATCTGGCGCGGGATCAGTTCACGCATCTTGGCGGCGACCTGGCGGCCACGGTACTGGCTGTTCGAACGGTGCACGATGATGGCCAGCGCATCGACTTTTTCGCTGTTGATCAGCATGTCGACCTTGACCACGTCGGCCGCGCGGTATTCCTTGAACTCGTAATCCATCGAGGCATAGCCGCGCGACGTCGATTTCAGGCGATCGAAGAAGTCCAGCACGATCTCGGCCATCGGCATTTCATACACGAGCTTGACCTGGCGGCCGTGGTAACTCATGTCCATCTGGATGCCGCGCTTGCCGATACACAGGGTGATGACGGAGCCGACGTATTCCTGCGGCATGTACAGATTGACCGTGACGATAGGCTCGCGCACTTCCTCGATGCGCGACGGATCGGGCATCTTCGACGGGTTGTCGACGTTGATCAGGCTGCCGTCGCGCTGGATCACTTCATACACCACGGTAGGCGCCGTGGTAATGAGGTCCATGTCGAATTCGCGCTCTAGGCGTTCCTGCACGATTTCCATGTGCAGCAAGCCCAGGAAGCCGCAGCGGAAGCCGAAGCCCAGCGCCTGCGACACTTCCGGCTCGTACATCAGGGCCGCGTCGTTCAATTTCAGCTTTTCCAGCGAGTCGCGCAGCGCGTCGTACTGGTTCGCTTCCACGGGGAACAGGCCGGCAAACACTTGCGGCTGCACTTCCTTGAAGCCGGGCAATGGCGCGGCGGCAGGACGGCTGACCAGGGTCACGGTATCGCCCACCTTGGCCGCCTTCAATTCCTTGATGCCGGCGATGATGAAGCCCACCTGGCCTGCAGACAATTGCGGCAAGGATTGCGAACGCGGCGAGAACACGCCGATGTCTTCCACCAGTTGCACCGAATCGGTGGCCATCAGGCGGATCTTGTCTTTCGGTTTCAGGGTGCCGTTGACCACGCGTACCAGCATGACCACGCCGACATAGGCGTCATACCAGGAGTCGACGATCAGCGCCTGCAGCGGCGCATCAGGATCACCCTTCGGTGGCGGCACCTTGACGATCAGTTGCTCGAGCACGTCCAGTACGCCAAAGCCGGTCTTGGCCGAGCAATGCACGGCGTCGGCCGCGTCGATGCCGATCACGTCTTCGATCTCGGCAATAGCGTTCGGCGGGTCTGCGTTGGGCAAGTCGATCTTATTCAGGACAGGCACCACTTCCACGCCCAGGTCCAGCGCCGTGTAGCAGTTGGCGACTGTTTGCGCTTCCACGCCTTGCGACGCATCCACCACCAGCAGCGCGCCTTCGCAGGCGGACAGCGAGCGCGACACTTCATAGCTGAAGTCGACGTGACCAGGCGTATCGATCAGGTTCAGGTTATAGATCTGGCCATCGCGCGCCTTGTAGTGCAGGGCCGCCGTCTGCGCCTTGATGGTAATGCCGCGCTCGCGCTCCAGATCCATCGAATCGAGCACCTGCGCCTCCATCTCGCGGTCGGACAAGCCGCCGCACAATTGAATGATGCGGTCAGCCAGGGTCGATTTACCGTGGTCAATATGGGCGATGATGGAGAAATTGCGTATGTTGTTCATTAACTAATATATGTGCGAGTGACGACACTGCTTTAACAGGAATCATGGGGATCATGCTCGGGCCAAAACCGGGCGCCCCACTCATGATGAAAAAAGCGCTCCGAGCAGGACATCTGCATGCCCAGGCGAGCGCTTTTGAAGCGACAGAAGCTGCTGCCTCGGACAGTAGCTTTTTCGACCTCCCCATTTTACCGGATTTCAGAGCGGAAAGCCCGTCTTTCAGAGACCGGCACCGGGCGAGGCGACATTTTCAGCTGTTTTAAGCAGCAGAATGGTGCAATGCAGTGTCAATATTGACATTTCAACTATGCCAGGCGGCGACGTACGGCGGCCACATCCAGGAAATAATGGCATAGCTCGGGTTGGGTCAGGTCGCCAAACAGCACGGGCACAAGCTCATCGAAACGCGCCAGCAGCGAGGCATCGGGCGAAGTGTCGATATCGATCACATCTACCGTAAATGCTTGCTCAGGCGGCTGCAGCAGGAGCAAGGCGTCGAGCATGTCCTGGCATAAATGGCAGTAACTGCGGGAATAAAGGGTGAAATGCATGCGGAAAAAGGGGAAAGGCATCCCGGCAGGACCGGGATGCAGATTAGACCAGAAACCTACTTGAGCGCAGGACGCAGCGAGACGAACTGTGCCGTATCGCCACGGCGCACCAGCACCGCTGACGACTTCTTCGGATCGAGCTTGGCCACCAGGGCAAGGAACTGCTTGGCATCTTTCACGGCAACGTTATTCAATTGCAAGATCACATCGCCAGGCTGCAGGCCAGCCCGGGCCGCCACGCCATCGGCATCATCGACCAGCACGCCCGCATCGATCTTCAATTCCTGCTTTTTCGCAGCCGGCACATCGCTGACTTTCAACCCCAGTGCATTGACGGCTTGCGCCTCGGGCTCCCTGGCGCCCTTCTTGGCCGTTTTACCGCCTTCCAGTTCGACGACGGTAACAGCAATCTCTTGCTGCGCGCCATTGCGCCAGACGCTCACCGTCGACTTGCCATTGACGGCAGCGCCGCCTACCAGGCGCGGCAGGTCGGACGAACGCTCGATCAGGGCGCCGTTGAATTTCAGGATGATGTCACCGGGCTTGATGCCCGCCTTGTCTGCCGGACCACCGGGCTCCACCATCGACACTTGCGCACCCTTGGCATTGGGCAAGCCCAGCGATTCTGCCACGTCCTTGCTCAGCTCGCCGATCTGCACGCCGATGCGCCCGCGCACCACTTTCCCCGTCTTTTTCAGTTGCTCGCCCACGCGCATGGCTTCATCGATAGGTACGGCAAACGAAATGCCATTGTAGGCGCCGGACAAGGTGGCGATCTGCGAATTGATGCCGATCACTTCGCCCCGCATATTGATCAAGGGCCCTCCCGAGTTGCCGGGATTGACAGCCACGTCGCTCTGAATCAGGGGCAGGTAGTCGCCCGTGTCACGGGACTTGGCGGAAATGATGCCTGCCGTCACCGTATTTTCCAGGTTGAATGGCGATCCGATGGCGATCACCCACTCGCCCACGCGTATCTTGTTCGAGTCGCCGATGGTCAGGCGCGGCAAATTGGCGCCCTCGATCTTCAGCAGGGCCACGTCAGTGCGCGCATCGGCACCGATCACCTTGGCCTTGAATTCGCGCTTGTCCGTCAGGGTCACGTACACCTCGTCGGCACCGTCGACGACATGGGCATTGCTCAGGACATAACCATCGTTTGAAATAATGAAGCCGGAACCGACACCGCGCTGGACTTCCTGCTCCTGCGGCACGCCGCGACGGCCGCCGCGCGGCCCCTGCTGGCGCGGCGCGGGCATGGCGCCGCCAAAGAAACGGCGCAAGAATTCCTGCATTTCCTGCTCATCCTGACCGCCCGCGCCGGGCGTATTCATTTTCAGGCGCTCAGTGGTGCGGATATTGACTACGGCCGGGCCGACGGCGTCGACCAAGTCCGAGAAATCGGGCAACTTCACGGCCGACACGGCGGCATGCGCTGGTGGCGCCAGGCCCAGCATGCTGGGAGCAAGAAAGACGCCAGCCGTACCGAACAATAAAGCGGAAAGCGTCTTCACTGAAAACGACTTGCTGGCGGCACACATGTTTTTTTTCATGGAAAGGATCTTTTCGAGTATATAAACGGATCAAAACGCGAATCAGGCGATTGCCTGCGTGCATGATTGGCCGTCATGACGGCATCCCAGGGGCAAACACACCTGGCAGCGCGCATAGCAAACAATGCAACAATATATCGCAAAGCAATATATTGCCTGCGCACAGTGTCAATCGTAGCGAAGTCCAGTGTCAAGAGGGCCAACAGGATATTAAGCCTGGCATAAGATGGAAGTACGCTAGCGCTGCACCAGCGATGCCGCTTCCAAGGGCTCGGCCGCGGCGGCCGAAACGCTGGCAGTGGACAGGGGCGGCAATGACTGCGCAGGGACAGCCTGTCCGCCAGGCACCACCTCGGCGGCCAGCCGGCTGGCCAGGCGCGCGTCGAATTGGGCGCTCAGGGCATGGCCGCCCTGCTCCGAGCGCAGCACGTCGCCGATCAAGCGATAGGCCTGCCATGCCTGGCGACCCTGATCCATGTCGAGGGCGGCAAAAGCCAGTTCGCGTTCGCTCGCCGCCAGCTCGCCATCGACCAGGGCCGAAATCGTCTCGTGCAATCGTGTATGCGTATCCATGATGGGTCCTGCCATTTCAAGAGAATGGTTGCGCAAATAGGAGGCAACCATATATCGTTCATGTGTCCAAGATTACCAGCGCTTGTCAAGCGGCATGTCCAACAACGGTTTCAATTTCTCCGCTATCACTTCACGCGCGCGAAAAATGCGGCTGCGCACGGTGCCGATGGGGCACGCCATGATCGCCGATATCTCTTCATAGCTGAGGCCCTCGATCTCGCGCAGCACGATGGCGGTGCGCAAATCGATGGGCAGCAACGCCATGGCCGCATTGACCGTGGCGGCAATTTGCTTGCTGGCCAGCACCGATTCAGGCGTATTATTATCGCGCAATTTACTGCCGTCATCGAAAGACTCCGCCTGCTCAATGTCGGTATCGCTGGACGCGATGGCGCGCCGACCCTGCGTGGCAAGATAATTCTTGGCCGTATTGATACCGATGCGATACAACCAGGTGTAAAAAGCGGCATCGCCGCGAAAATGGCACAGCGCACGATATGCCTTGATAAAGGCTTCCTGCACCACGTCTTCGGCCTCCGACGGGTCATGCACGAGGCGCGACACCAGGCGCATCAAACGGCGCTGGTATTTCGATACCAGCACATCGAATGCCCGTTTGTCGCCAGCCTGCACCCGCTCGACCAGTAACTGATCATACTCGCGCTCTGTGCTCACGCCGAATGTCCCTGTAGTCATGCAGCGTGGCGTCTGTATGGATATAGAGTTGGCCCGCTGCAAGAAGTTCAGTGTTCGCCCACGTTTATTCTTCGCCACTGCGTACCGCGATCGCCCGGCACGCCACGGCCAGCGGGCGAAAGGCGGCGCAACTGCCGCCACGCTGCACCCACACCTGCGTGCGCCGCCCCGCCGCATCGGCCAGGCACAGCACCAGCAACGAAGGCCATAGGGTCGAGCCCGGCAACAGGCGCAGCACAGGTGGCACAGGTGGCACCGACGGCCCCGCGCCGGCCGCTTCCGCCGCGCCGCCGGCAGCACTCGCCGGCATCCCGTCATGCTCCAGATATACCGTCAGCCGCAGCTGGCCGACCGGCGAAATATCAAGTACCTGCGGCTTTCTGCGCTGGCACAGCAAAGCGAGCAAAAATATGCCGCCAGCCACACTCGACAGCGCACCGGCCCAGCCCAGCGCATAAGCACCCACCAGTTGGCCGGGACCGGGACCGGGGCCGGGAACAGAACTGGACAGGGCCGCAGCGGGCCACACGCCGCTCAGGGGCCAGGCGGCCAGCACCGCGCACAACCCCAGCGCCGCTTGCAGCAGGCGCAAACAGACAGGCGTGCGAATGACAGCCGCAACGGCAATGGACATATAGATAATTAAATGGAAAACATCAGGCGCGCCGGCTTCGTGCCGGGCAAATTCAGGCGCCAACGGGCGTTGGAGCCGAATCAGCGCTCACTACGGTTTGACCGTAGCGAGCGCTTGAAAGTTCCTACTTATTTCGCTTTACCGAAAATCAGCGTGCCATTCGTTCCGCCGAAGCCGAACGAATTCTTCACTGCATAATCGATCTTCATATCACGTGCCGTATTGGCACAGAAATCGAGATCACAAGTCGGATCCTGGTTGAAGATGTTGATGGTCGGTGGCGACACCTGATGGTGCAATGCCAAGACCGTAAACACCGCTTCCAGACCGCCCGCGCCGCCCAGCAAATGACCCGTCATCGACTTCGTCGAGTTGACGACCATCTGCTTGGCATGCTCGCCGAAGGTGCGTTTGATACCCATCACCTCCGCCACATCGCCTTGCGGGGTCGACGTGCCGTGCGCGTTCAGGTACTGAATCTGATCCGGGTTCAAGCCTGCGTTGTTGAGGGCCGCGATCACCGATTTGCTGCCGCCGCTACCATCTTCCAGCGGCGAGGTCATGTGATAAGCATCTGCGCTCATCCCGAAACCATGCACTTCAGCGTAGATCTTGGCACCACGGGCCACCGCGTGCTCGTACTCTTCCAGCACCATGACACCAGCGCCCTCGCCCAGCACGAAGCCGTCGCGGTCGACATCCCATGGACGCGATGCCGTTGCCGGATCGTCGTTGCGGGTCGACAAGGCACGCGCCGAAGCGAAACCGCCGAGGCCCAGCGGCGACACAGTCGATTCAGCACCGCCAGCAATCATGACGTCGGCATCGCCGTACTCGATCATGCGCGCTGCAGCACCTATGCTGTGCAAACCGGTGGTACACGCTGTCACGATCGCCAGGTTCGGACCCTTCAAACCATATTTGATCGAAAGGTTGCCAGAAATCATGTTAATGATCGAGGCAGGCACGAAAAATGGCGAGATACGGCGCGGACCGCGCTTTTCGTACTCGGATTTGGTTTCCTCGATCAGCGGCAAGCCACCGATACCGGAACCGATGATCACACCGATGCGCTCGGCATTTTCCTCGGTCACTTCCAGGCCGGAGTCCTGCATCGCCTGCATGCCGGCAGCCATGCCGTAATGGATAAAGGTGTCCATATGGCGGGCTTCCTTACCGGAGATGTAATCTTCGATATTGAAACCTTTGACTTCACCGGCAAAATGCGTAGTGAATGGCAATGCATCAAACTTGGTAATCGTGGCAATGCCGGATTTACCTTCAATGATTGCGCCCCACGCCTCGGCAATAGTATTGCCGACAGGTGAAACGCAGCCCAGGCCGGTGACAACAACACGACGGTTTTTAGAACGGCTCAAGCGATTCTCCTGAAGTCGGTCAGACAGGCTTAGGCCTTGACGTGTGCGGTGGCGTAGTCGATCGCCTGTTGCACGGTGGTGATTTTTTCAGCTTGTTCGTCAGGGATTTCCATTTCGAATTCGTCTTCCAGGGCCATGACCAGTTCCACGGTGTCCAGGGAATCGGCGCCGAGATCGTCGACGAAGGAGGATTCGATTTTGATGTCTGCTTCTGCAACGCCCAGTTGCTCAGCGACGATTTTCTTAACGCGTTGTTCGATATCCGACATGTTATGGCTCCAAAGTGTGTGTTACGGAAAGTGCGCGCATTTTATCAGGTTTGCGCGTCCGAATACTAATTTCGGTGTCTGCTGCTAATTCGACCGAAGCTGCTGCTAAAAGATGTGATTATAGACAAAAATGAACGTTCAATCATGCCACAAACGCCCACCCCGTCTAGCTTTCACATCAATTCATGTACATTCCGCCGTTCACGTGCAGGGTCGTGCCCGTGATATACGCCGCTTGCGGCGAGGCCAAAAAGGCCACCGCCGCTGCCACGTCTTGCGGCTTGCCCAGGCGTGACAGAGGAATTTGCGTCAACAGGGCCGCGTGCTGCTCTTCGCTCAGGGCCTTGGTCATGTCGGTATCGATGAAGCCGGGGGCGATGCAGTTCACGGTAATGTTGCGGCTGCCGATTTCGCGCGCCAGGGCGCGGCTCATGCCTTCCACGCCGGCCTTGGCGGCCGCGTAATTCATTTGCCCCGGATTGCCCGACGAGGCCACCACCGAAGTGATATTAATGATGCGCCCGGCTTTGGCTTTCATCATGCCACGCAGCACTGCGCGCGACAGGCGGCCGACGGCCGACAGGTTGGTGGAAATCACGCTATCCCACTCTTCATCCTTCATGCGCATGGCCAGCTGGTCTTGCGTGATGCCCGCATTGTTGACGAGGATAGACAGGCTGCCATAGGTTTTCTGCACTTCATCGACGACGGCCGCGCAGCGCGCCGCATCGGTCACGTTCAGAACCAGGCCCTTGCCCGCCACGCCTTCGGCGGCCAGGTAATCGGTGATGGCTTGCGCGCCACTTTCCGAGGTGGCGGTGCCAACCACGGTAGCACCGTGCTTGCCCAGTTCGGTGGCGATAGCGCGACCGATGCCGCGCGAAGCGCCCGTGACCAGCACGACTTGATTTGCTAAATTCATGAGTATCCTTAAAAGCATGCGCGGCAGACAGGCTGCCGCAATCTGATGTTTATTTGAGCTGCGTCAAAATGCGCTCCAACGAGGCCTGGTCGACAATGGCATCGCCCACCAGCACCGGATCGATGCGCTTGGCCAAGCCCATCAGGACCTTGCCCGGACCGCATTCGATCACTTGCGTGATGCCATCCAGAGCGACCCTTTGCATGGTTTCCACCCAGCGCACCGGGCTTGCCGCCTGGCGCACCAGCGCATCCTTGATGCCGGCGACATCGTTGACGATGGCCACGTCGACGTTGTTGATCAGCGCGATCTGTGGCGCCGAGAACGCCAAGCCGGTCATATACTCGCGCAAACGGTCCGATGCCGGCTTCAGCAGCGACGAGTGGAACGGTGCCGAAACGGGCAGCTTCATGGCGCGCTTGGCACCCTTGGCCTTGGCCAGTTCGCAAGCGCGCTCGACCGCAGCCGTGTGGCCGGCGATGACCACTTGCGCTGGCGCATTAAAATTGACGGGCTCGACCACCAGGGCCGGGTTTTCCGCCGCAGCTTGCGCACAGGCGGCGCGCACGTCATCATCCGACAGGCCCAGCACCACGGCCATCGTGCCCTGCCCCACGGGCACGGCTTCCTGCATGGCTTGCGCGCGGAAACGCACGAGCGGCACCGCATCCTTGAACGAGATGACGCCGGCGGCGACCAGTGCCGAATATTCACCGAGACTATGCCCGGCCACGACCGTCGGCACGGGGCCACCCGCTGCCAGCCAGGCGCGGTAAAAAGCCACGGCTGCCGTCAGCATCACCGGTTGTGTGTTGGTGGTCAGGTCCAACTCTTCCTTCGGACCTTCGGCGATCAGCTTGCCCAGGTCGAATTGCAGCGCGTCCGACGCTTCGGCGACGGTTTGCGCCACCACGGGGTTGCCAGCGAAACCGTCGAGCATCGCAATCGCTTGCGAGCCTTGACCGGGGAAAACAAATGCAAATTGTGTCATGTCGACTCCGTTTTTTTACTATTCATTCAGAGAACCAAATACAACTGCTGGGGTCAGTCCCTTCGGGAGCGCATTTCCCCAACGGGTCTGACCCCGGTGCTGACCAGTTTACATTCTTGCGAGTACCGCGCCCCAGGTAAAGCCGCCGCCCACGCCTTCCATCATGACGTTGTCGCCCTTCTTGACGCGACCGTCGCGCACGGCGATGTCGAGCGCCAGCGGAATCGAGGCCGCCGACGTGTTGCCATGCTGGTCGACAGTGACGACCATCTTGTCCAGCGGCAAGCCGAGCTTCTTGGCCGTGCTGTTCATGATGCGGATATTCGCCTGGTGCGGGATCAGCCAGTCGATCTGGTCCGATGTCATGTTGGCGTGGGCCAAAGCTTCGTGCGCGACCTTTTCCAGCACCGACACGGCCAGCTTGAACACGGCCGGGCCATCCATGTACAGGAATGCGCTGCCAGCGAGCGCGCCGCCAGCCAGGCTACCGGGCACGCTGAGGATGTTCGAGTGGCGACCGTCCGCATGCAGCTTGGTGGCCAGGATGCCCGGCTCGGTGGAGGCGGTCATGACGATGGCGCCGGCGCCGTCGCCGAACAGCACGCAGGTGCCGCGGTCATCGAAATTAAGAATGCGCGAAAACACTTCGGCGCCGATCACCAGCACGTTCTTGTGCATGCCAGATTGAATAAAACTGTCGGCCGTGGCGACTGCATACACGAAGCCGCTGCAGACGGCCTGCACATCGACGGCGGCGCAGTTGTTCGTGATGCCCAGCTTGTTTTGCACGATGCAAGCCGTGCTGGGGAAGCTGCCAAAGAAATCAGGGGTCGAACTGGCGACGATGATCAGATCCAGGTCGTTGCCGCTCAAGCCCGCCATTTCCAGCGCCTTCTTGGCAGCTTCCACGCCCAGGTCCGAGGAATTTTGCATTGGTGCCGCGTAATGGCGGGCCGAGATACCGCTGCGCGAGACGATCCATTCATCCGACGTTTCGATACCCTTGGCGGCGAGCTGTTCGGTCAAATCCTGGTTCGTCACGCGCCTCTCCGGCAAGTAGCTGCCGGTGCCGATAATTTTGCTGTAAGTTTTACTAAAAACAGTCATGCAAGTACCCGTCCACTAAATGGTAGAGCTTGTTGAAGTAGGTTCGTCCGGTACTGGCGTGCGCGGCATCAGCTCGGCGATCATACTGGCCAAGTGCGCTTGCACGTCATTTTTTGCCGCATCAAAGGCACGCCGCAAGGCCCATTCAAACGAATAGGCATCGGCGCTGCCATGACTCTTGAAGACCAGGCCACGCAAGCCCAGCAGGCTGGCGCCGTTGTAACGCGAAGGATTCAGGCGGTTACCGATGGCTTGCAAGGCGCCGCGCGCGATCAGCGCGCCCAGCATGGTGATCGGATTGCGCTTGAATTCTGACGTGAGCACGTCCTTCATGAAACGCGCCAGGCCTTCGATAGCTTTCAGGGTGACATTGCCGACAAAACCGTCGCAGACGACGATATCGGTCGTGCCCTTGAAGATATCATTGCCTTCCACGTTGCCGTAGAAGTTCAGTGCGCCACGCTCGTGGTCGGCCTGCAGCAACTTCGAGGTCAGTTTCACCACTTCATTGCCCTTGATATCTTCCGTGCCCACGTTCAGCAATCCGATCGTCGGACGTGCGATGCCTTCCATGGCGGACACCAGCACGGAACCCATGATGGCGAACTGATGCAAGTGATGCGGTTCGCAATCGACATTGGCACCCAGATCGAGCATGTAGGTCGGGCCGTTCTTTTGATTCGGCAAGATGCTGCAGATGGCCGGGCGGTCGACGCCGGACATGGTTTTCAATACATAGCGCGACACGGCCATCAGGGCTGCCGTATTACCGGCGGAAACGGAGGCTTGCGCCGCGCCGCTCTTGACCTGTTCGATGGCCACGCGCATGGAGGAATCCTTCTTGCGGCGCAGGGCCACTTCCAGGGGATCGTCCATGGTAACTTGTTCGGAGGCATGCAAGACCGACAGGCGCGGGTGCGTGTCAGCTTTATGTTTCTTCAGTTCGGCACGGATCACATCTTCCAATCCAACCAGGATCAGTTCTGCTTCAGGCTCATGTTTTACGAAGGAAATTGCTGCAGGGATAGTGACTGAGGGACCATGATCTCCGCCCATGCAGTCGATAGAAATTTTGATTGTCATTTGTGTTGATTCAATACCGCTGCGGGCGTGCGGCAAGATGTGAATCGGACTGGAGCATATTCAGGGCGTAGCACGTCATGCACGGACCTGGACAGCGTGATTCAAAATGACGGGTGTGCAAGATGAATTGCAGCCGATAAAAAAGAAGAAGCGGCGCCACGCCGAATAACCACGCAACACCGCTTTCATCTTACCCAACAAAAACGTCGATTACTCGTCGTTTTTGGTCTTCAACACTTTACGGCCACGATAGAAGCCGTTAGGGCTGATATGGTGACGCAGGTGTGTTTCGCCGGTAACTGGCTCGACGCTCAATTGCGGCGCGACCAGGAAGTCGTGCGAACGGTGCATGCCGCGCTTGGAAGGGGTTTTCTTGTTCTGTTGAACTGCCATGATGACTCCTAATACATAAGTTCTAAAATTTTAGCACAATCGATTGGCAAATACCTGCGAATCGAGTATCCCAGCGGCAAAGACTACCCGAAAATAGTCCGGACCGACATCGTTTATTACAATTACATTTCACTACACTTGCCATACTCGATTACAACACGCGTTTGACACGTTCTTTACTAGAAAAGCAGCAAAAACTGTCGCGCCACCTGCTCGCTACGGCTTTTGAGGCTCTCTACAAATCATTCCTACTTTATTCTGGCTTCAAGTCTTTCAGGGCCGCAAACGGCGACTTCTTTTCATTCTTGAGAGCATCGAGCTGCGACGTATCTGGGCAGACCTCATGTTTGGGCACCTGCGGCAGGGCCAGCAAGGCTTCATCTTCGAGCAGTGCCGCTGCATCCATGTTGCGGCTACCGACGATCACGTCGATCGTTTCATCGTTGATGATTTCTTCGATCTCGTCCGCGTGTTCGTCATCCTTGCCCAGCATCAGCGTGGTTGTTGAATCAATTGCGTAAGCATACGGAGTCAGGCAGCGCTGGCAAACCAGCTGAACGGTGCCGTTGACCGACAAGGTCAGTTGTGGGTAGCCCAGCTTGCTGGTGCCGCCAACGATCTTCCAGGCGATCTCGCCGGAAGCATCTGCACAATCCTTGGTCAACCGGGTCATTTCAGCGACAGCAGTTACACCCTCGCGGCTCCCGCTGATACGACAAAAATCAAAGGCGTCGATCACAAAAGCATTCATTGGTAGAAAATTTCCCCGGAAAACCTGCGATAATAACAGGGTTTTCAGCACCGAGTCAAAGCCTACGCACGTTTTTTGACGACTCGATTGCCGTATTTGTGACAAAATCAGTGATGAACTCGGCGGTAAGCCCTGTTGCAAACTCATCAACATCATTAACACCGTCATGCCGCATGGGGCTTCAGTGATGAGTCCTAAGCCCTGGAATTTGCGTGACATTCCACTGACATCGACCAAGGCGCCCTGCCGGCCGCCATCTAACACCGAATGATACCAACTTCCACCCCATTGCGCTTGATTCTTGCATCGAGTTCAGCCTACCGCAAGGAACTGCTGCAACGCCTGCGCCTGCCTTTCGAGGTCGCCGTGCCCGATCTCGACGAAAGTGCCCTGCCCGGCGAAAGCCCCAGCGCCACGGCCCTGCGCCTGGCCCAAGCCAAGGCACAGGCCGTGCTCGAGCGCTACCCTGGCAGCGTCGTCATCGGCTCCGACCAGGTCGCCACCCTGGATGACGCGCAGATCGGCAAGCCGGGCAATCACGCCTGCGCCTTGCAGCAGCTACAAACCATGCGCGGGCGCCAGACCGTATTCCATACGGCCCTGTGCCTGCTCGACGGGCGCCACTCGCCCGCCGTAGCGCAAGTGGAAGATATTCAAACCATCGTTACCGTGCGCGACTTGTCCGACGCCGAACTGGACGCCTACCTGCGCATCGAGCAACCGTATGATTGCGCCGGCAGCGCCAAGAACGAGGGCTTGGGCATCGCCCTGCTCGAACGCATCGACAGCGTCGACCCCACCGCCCTCACCGGCTTGCCGCTGATCGCCCTGACGGGCATGCTGCGTAAGGCGGGCGTGACGTTTTTTAAAATTTAAATACCCCTAACGACAACATCTGGGGTCAGACCCGACGGGGGAGTGCGTTCCAGTGGAGCGCACTCCGATCCCGAAGGGACTGACCCCGACCAATACAAAGCTAACAATATGACCGGCACCCTGTACCTGATCCCCAACCACCTTGGCCTGTCCGAAGGCGCAATCGATCCACTGAGCCGCCTCATTCCAGAGCAAGTGCAGCACATCACTTCGCAGCTCGATTATTTCGTCGCAGAAAACGCCAAGACGGCGCGCGCCTTCCTGAAATTGATCGGCAACCAGCATCCGCTGGCCAAGCCCTTGCAGGACATAACGATTTCCGAACTCAACGTCAATACGCCTGCGCAAGCACTGGCCAGCTTGCTGGCCCCCTTGCTGGCGGGACGCGATGCGGGTCTCGTGTCAGAAGCGGGCGTGCCAGCCGTGGCCGACCCCGGCGCCGACCTGGTGCGCCTGGCGCATCAGCACGGCATTAAAGTACGCCCGCTGGTAGGCCCGTCATCAATCCTGCTGGCCGTGATGGCCAGCGGCTTGAACGGCCAGAGTTTCGCCTTCAACGGCTACCTGCCCACCGATGCATCGCTGCGGGCCAAGCGCATCAAGGAACTGGAAGTGCGCTCCCGCACGGAAAAGCAGACCCAACTTTTCATCGAAACGCCCTACCGCAACGCCGCCATGCTCGAAGCGCTGGTGGCGCAATGCGCGCCGTCCACGCTGATCTGCGTCGCCACCGACCTGAGCCTGGACACGGAAAGCGTGCAAACGTGGAATGGCGGGCAGTGGAAGAAACAATTGACCGCCGGCAAGGCACCCGACTTCCACAAGAAACCGACCGTGTTCTTGTTGTTGGGACAGTAAACGACAAACGCCACGAACATATTTGCCGTGGCGTTTACTTTGTTCAACTACGATAGTTACGCCACCTGACAAAACCGTAGCGAGCGGAAGGGAGAGGTGGCTAAGAAGCGCAACCGTACTCTACTACGGTGAGCATCGCAGGCCGCCTATACCGACGCGCAGTAGGTTTGGTCAGGCGTCCTCAGACTCGACGTGTGCCGGTATTTTTCTGACCGCCCTTGCCCGTTTCCAATACAAACTTCGCGCCATCGTCGCGGCCCAGCACCTTGACCAGGTAAGGCATGACTTCGCGCAACATCGGCTCGAGCGTGTACGGCGGGTTCAAAATGAACATGCCGCTGCTGTGCAAGCCGAAACCATCCGGCGACGGCGTGTTGACCGTCAAGGTCACGTGCAGCCAGTCCGAGCTAGGCAATTGCTTGAGCTTATCGGCAAACTGGCGCGACTCCATGCGCTGCAGCACTGGATACCAGACGGCGTAGATGCCCGACGGGAAGCGCACCAGGGCGTCGGCCAAGGTGTCCTTGACCTTGCGGTAATCCATCTTGTCTTCGTATGGCGGGTCGATCAACACCAGCGCGCGGCGCGACGGCGGCGGCAACAGCGCTTTCAGGCTCTGGAAGCCGTCGGCCTTGGTAATCAGCACGCGCTTGCCGCGCACGCTAGGACGCTCGCCCTGGGCCAGCGCATGCGCCTCGACCTTGCGGAAGTTGTCAGCCAGAATTTTCGCGTCAGCTGGATGCAGCTCAAACAGGCGCAAACGGTCTTGCTCACGGCTGACCTTGTCAGCGCAGTATGGTGAACCCGGGTAATAGCGCATCTTGCCGCTCGGATTCATTTCCTTGATCAGCTTCATGTACTCGGCCAGCGAGGCCGGCAAGTCCTTGCGATCCCACAGGGGCGCGATGCCCGTTTCATACTCGGCATTTTTCGAGGCATAGCCACCGTCGAGCGCATACACGCCCGCGCCGGAGTGGGTATCGATATAACTATAGGCGGTATCTTTTTGATTCAGATATTGCAACAACTGAATCTGCACATAATGCTTCAACACATCGGCGTGATTACCCGCGTGAAAGGCGTGGCGGTAACTCAACATAAGCTGGCTAATTCCATAATAAAAATAAACAAAGGCGGGGCTGCGCTGACACCGGGCGGGGCATGAAAACAGACTGGAGGAGTCAGGCTGCGGGGCCAGGAAACAGCATGGACCAGCGTAATCAGCGCGCATTTACCAGCATTATCCACCAGAAAGGCCTGTTACATCAAAAAACACAGCGAAACAAGCGCATGCATTCTCAAGACCAAGGGAGTCGGGCGCGGTAGAATACGCGCCTCGGGCACCCCGCGCCCATCAGCCTACTAATATAGATACTGCCATGCACAGCCTGACCCTCACGACCGATAACCGCGCCGACGTCGCGGCAGCCCTGGCCGGCCCGCGCTGGACGGTGGCCTGCCTGTGCGCGCTATGGTGCGGCACCTGCGGCACTTACCGCGCCACGTTCGAGGAACTGGCAGCGCGCCACCCCGATAGCGTGTTCGTCTGGATCGACATCGAAGACCAGGCCGACGTGGTGGGCGACCTCGACATCGACAACTTTCCCACCCTGCTCATACAGCACGAGGACCAAGTCGCCTTCTTCGGCACCGTGCTGCCCGACGGCGGCCTGGCACACCGCATGGTGCAGGCGCAGCAAGCCCTCAGCGGCGATGAACTGGCGGCACTCGCCAGCAGCACACAAGAGCGGCGCGACTGGCAGCGCGACTGCAACCTGCGTACCCTGCTGGCCGCCAGCCTGGCCTAGAACACCCGAAAAAACCTGCTGCGCGCCGCCATTGGCGGCCTGCGGTGCTCACTGCGTCGCCACACAGCGAGGCCTCCGGCCACAACTGGCTGCCGCCCGCGACGCTGTTGTGCGTGTTCTGCATCAACTTTAGCCGAGCCGTAGCGGCAAGCTGCGCAGCCGTTTCCCCGTCAAACTGAAGATGGCGTTGGCCACGGCCGGCGCAATCGGCGGCGTGCCGGGCTCGCCCACGCCTTCCGGATGCTCGGCGCTGGCGATGATGATGGTTTCGACCTCGGGCGCCTGCCCCATGCGCAGCACCGGATAGTCGTGGAAATTGCTCTGTTCCACCTTGCCATCCTTGAAGGTGATCTCGCCACCGAGCGCCGCAGACAAGCCAAACAGCACGGCCGACTCCATCTGCTGGGCAATGATGTTCGGATTGACGGCGATACCGCAATCAATCGCGCACACCACGCGTTGCACGCGGATTTCGCCGTTTTCCACGCTGACCTGCGCCACTTGCGCGACGATGCTGCCGAACGACTGGTGCAAGGCCACGCCATGCGCATGGCCAGGCGGGGCACTGCCCGCCCTGGCCACCGCCGCATCGAGCACGGCCAAGTGGCGCGGATGCTGCAATAGCATGGCGCGGCGAAAGGCGATGCCATCGTGTCCCGCCGCGTGGGCCAGTTCATCGATAAAACTTTCCTTGAAGAAGGCATTGTGCGAATGCCCCACGGAGCGCCAGTAGCCGATAGGAACAGCGCTGTCGGCGATGACGTGGGCGATGCGCTGGTTGGCTATTTCATACGGCAGGTCGAATTCGCCCTCGACCGTGGTCTTGTCCGGCCCTGCGGCGGGCAAGCCGAAATTGCGCTGCAAGAACTGGTGCGTGATCGAGCCGCTGACGGATTGATTGTCCCAGGAAGCGATGCGACCATGCTCGTCCAGGCGTGCCGCAAAGCGCGCCAGCGCGGCGGGACGGTACATATCATGCTGCGTGTCCTGCTCGCGCGTCCACACCAGCTGCACCGGCGCGCCATCGCACTGCAACGCGATGGCCACGGCTTGCGCCACCATGTCCACTTCCAGGCGGCGGCCGAAACCGCCACCGAGCAGCAGCACCTCGATGGCCACGTCTTTCGCATCGACGCCGGCCACTTTCGCCGCCACGTCGACGGCGATGCCAGGCGCCTGCGTCGATACCCATAGCATCACCTTGCCATCCTTGACCTGCGCGGTACAGTTGACCGGTTCCATGGCAGCATGCGCCAGGAAAGGCGCACGGTACTCGGCTTTGACGCTGCGCATGCCTTGCACGGCTTTACCTTCCGCCTCGCCGCTGACGTGGTACGCATGGCCCACGTCGTTATCTAACAGGCGGGTAAACTCGGCATACACGCCGGCGCTGGACAGGCCCGCTTGCGCAGCGGCCTTCCACTGCGTCGGCAAGGCGGCCGCCGCCTGCCTGGCGCGCCACCAGGTGTCTGCCACCACGGCGGCGCACGAGGTGACCGATGTGCTGCGCTGCATCAGGTGCGGCGTCAGGTCGAGCACCTTGCTAACGCCGGGCATGGCCAGGATGGGCGCCGCATCGAAGGCAGCGAGGGTGTCACCGAGACGCGGTGGCAGATGCAGGGCCGCGTACAACATGCCCGGCGGCCGCGCATCGATGCCGAAACGCGCGCTGCCATTCACTTTGGAAGGCGTATCGCGGCGCGGCGCCGGCTGGCCGATCAACTTGAAATCCTTGGGCGACTTCAGCACGGGCGTGCCTGGATCGATGGCAGCGGCCAGTTGCGCCAGGCTGGCGTAGCTGGCGCGCCGGCCGTCCGGGTGGATCACGGCGCCATCGTGCGTGCGGCATTGCGCGGCCGGCACCTGCCACTGCGCGGCGGCAGCTTTCAGCAGCATGGCGCGCGCCGATGCGCCCGCTTCGCGCATGGGCCCCCAGCCATCCTTCACGCTCGACGAGCCACCGGTGACGATCACGCCCAGTTCGCGCGCCGCCTTCGCCACCGTCCATTGGGCCAGCGCCTTCAGGCGACCCTGGTCGTCCGGGTGAAACGGCAGGCTGTCCTTGAGCATGGCGACATTACCGAAGATTTTATCCATAGGCGCCTGAATCAGCTTCACGCTAGACAAGGGCACGTCGAGCTCCTCGGCCACCAGCATCGGCAAGGCCG
Source organism: Janthinobacterium paucivorans (assembly GCF_051380805.1). Classification (NCBI taxonomy): domain Bacteria; kingdom Pseudomonadati; phylum Pseudomonadota; class Betaproteobacteria; order Burkholderiales; family Oxalobacteraceae; genus Janthinobacterium; species Janthinobacterium paucivorans. The sequence goes on along the minus strand of NZ_JBNYXR010000018.1, from coordinate 35,529 downwards.
TATGCACGCCCTGCCCCATCTCGCTGCGCGGCATGGCCAGGGTCACGCTACCATCGCCAGCAATGGCCAGCCAGCCGTTCAGCGCCACGGCGCCCTCCTGGAGCGCCAGCGGCACGCTGCCCTGCAGGCGCTGGCGCGGCGGCAGCACGCCCCAGCCCAGCACCAAAGCGCCCACGCCGGCCACGCCGAGACCGAGGCCGCCGAGCAAAAAACGGCGGCGCGACGTGGTGTGTGCTGCGCTCATGGAAACTCCCCTTATCTCGTTAATCATCGATCCAGCGCGCCAGCATATCCTGTGGCAGCACCGGGCGGCTAAACAAATAACCTTGCGCCAGCTTGCAGCCATGACGCAGCAGGAAGGCGGCCTGTTCTTGCGTTTCCACGCCCTCGGCGATCACCGACAAGTGCATGCTCTTGCCCAACTCGATGATGGCAATCGCGATCGCTTCATCGTTCACGTCCGTCGAGATATCCTTAATGAAGGAGCGGTCGATCTTCAAGGTTTGCACGGGCAACTGTTTCAGATACGCGAGCGAGGAATAGCCGGTACCGAAGTCATCGATGGCCAGACCCACGCCGATGGCATGCAAATCATTGATGAAGCCGAGCGCGTCGCCCGTGTTCATGATCACCGATTCCGTCACTTCCAGCTGCAGGCGCTGCGGCTCGAGTCCCGTTTCCTGCAAAATATCGGCCACCATGCCGGCGATGCTGCCCCGCTCGAACTGTTTCACCGACAAGTTGACGGCCATCTTCGGCACGCGCAAGCCCTGCGCCTGCCAGCGCATCATCTGGCGGCACGCTTCGTCGAGCACCCATTTGCCCAGCTGGTTGATGAAACCGCTATCCTCGGCCAGCGGGATGAAGCGCGCCGGCGGCACCAGGCCCAGTTCCGGGTGGTTCCAGCGCACCAGCGCCTCGACGCCAACCAGGCGACCCGTGTCGATTTCCACCTGCGGCTGGTAATTGAGGAACATCTCGTTTTTTTCCAGCGAGCGGCGCAAAAAGGTTTCCAGGCGCAGACGCTCGACGCCCTCGCCCGTCATCGACGGCGCATAAAAGCGGTAGCCATTGCGCCCGCGCGCCTTGGCCTGATACATGGCCACGTCGGCATTGCGGATCAGCATATTCAAGTCCAGCGCATCATCCGGATACAGGCTGATGCCCACGCTGCAGGTGATAAACAATTCATGGTCGGCCACGGTGAAGGGCTGATCGAACATGGTCATCAGCTTTTCCGCCACCTGCGTAACGCCGCACTCGCCATCAACGCGCTCGAGCAGCACGATGAACTCGTCGCCGCCCAGGCGCGCCAGCGTATCGCTTTCACGCAGGCAGACAGCCAGCTGGCAAGCCACTTTTTGCAGCAACTCATCGCCCACATGGTGGCCCAGGGTATCGTTGACGTTCTTAAAACGGTCCAGGTCAATAAACAGCACGGCCAGTTGCTCCTGGTCGCGCGCGGCGCGCAGCAGGGCGCGCTGCAAGCGGTCGTGAAACAGCAGGCGGTTCGGCAATGCCGTCAGTGGATCGTGGTGCGCCATGTGGTCGAGCTTTTCCTGCGACTGCTTGATCAGGGTGATATCGCTGAACACGCCCACATAATACTTGGTGTCGGCGCGCGCGTCGCGCACCGCGCTGATAGTCAGCCATTCGAGATAGACTTCACCATTCTTGCGCTGGCGCCAGATTTCGCCGCGCCAGAAACCGCTGGCCTTCAGTTCGCTCCACAGGGCCTCGTAAAACGCCGCATCATGGCGCGCCGAGCGGTTCAGCGACGAATGCCGGCCCAGCGCCTCGGCTTCGCTGTAGCCCGTGATCTGCGTAAAGGCGGGATTGACGGTGACGATGATGCCATGCGCGTCGACTACCATCACGCCGTCGGCGATGTGCTCGAGCACGGTGGCCGACAGGCGCAGCTTTTCTTCCGCTTCCTTGCGCGCCGTGATATCGGCATACACCCAGATGCTGCCTTCGTTGGGGTGCAGCGGATCGAGCGCGCTGCCACTGACCAGCGCCCATAACAGGCTGCCGTCGCGGCGCCGGTACTGGCGCTCCTCGCTGAAATCGACGCCATTTGCCAGCACCGGATACTGGCGCTCGCCCGCCTCTTCGAAGTCAAACGACGTCATGAATACGATGGCGGTCGACTTGCCCGTCATTTCGGCATGGCCGTAGCCAAACAGCTCCTCGCAGCGGCGGTTGACGGAAACGATGCGGCGATGGCGCACGAACATCACGCCAAACATCACGTTGTCGAGAATGGCGCTTTGCTGCGTCAGCAGCGCCTCGATGCGCATTTCGTGGTGCTTGCGCTGGCTGATGTCGGCAATAATGCCGTCGACCCAGACGACGCCCTGCGCGCAGGCCTGCGGCTGGCCATTCTCGGCTACCCAGCGCTCGATACCGAAAGCGTCGATGATGCGATATTCCAGCGCATACGGGCGCACCTCCTGCACCGCCTGGCGCACGGCGCGGCGGTGCGCCAGGCGCTCTTCCGGGCTGATCAGGGCGGCCCAGGCATGCGTGGTGCCGCTCATGAACTGGCGCGCCGAATAGCCGCAGATGGCCTCGATGGCATCGCTGACGAAGTCGATCGCGCCGTCAGGCCGGTAGCGGAAAACGGCACCCGGCACCTGCGTGACGATGGTGCGGAAACGCTCTTCACGCTGACCCACATCCTCGAATAGCTGGCCGATGGCGGCGCGCATTTGTTCGAGCTGGGCCGTCAGGCGTCCCAGCTCGTCGTTGCTGTGCGAGACCAGCGGCGTATCGAAATCGCCGTGCGACAGGCGGTCGGAAAAGCGCATCAGGCGGCGCAGGGGCCGCAACAGGCGACGGTTCAGGAACAATACGATCAGCGCCATCGACACGGCCAGCTGCGCGCCCAGCACAAAAAGATAGGACATCTGCTTTTCGCGCAGCTCCTGCTGGCTGCGTGCATCATCCATCTCGACGACGACGTGGCCGATGCGTTCGCCGCGCACGATAATGTCGCGCTCGGCGCGGTACAGATTACCCACGGGCCGCTGCGGTGCCTGCAGGCGGATGAATTGCGCGTCGCCCAGTCCCAGCACCGTCACCAGCAGCACGGCTTGGTCGCGCATCACCGACTCGACCAGCGAATGGGCCGATTCGGCATTCATGTTCCACAGCGACTCCTGCATGCCCAGCGCCAGGATGTCGGCATTGCGCTGCAAGGCCTCATTCAGAGTGGTGCGCGCCGACTGGCGTTCATGCACGCCGACCAGCAGATAGCTGCCAAAAATGGCGGGCACGACCAGGCCGCCTAACACCACTAGCAGCAGGGCGCCATAGATCGACGAGCCGAAAAGCTGACGCAGGCTGGCGCGCAGGCGCTGGTAGGGCGAATTAAACATGCGGCAATAGGGCAACAGACATCAGGCAGGCAATCATGGAACGTTACAAGGGCATTCGGGTGATACGGCGGGAAGAAACTTTTTCAGCGCCAATTATGCATGGAAAAAGCGGGAAAAGTCACCAATAAACACGCGCCAACGCCGACCTCAGGCCATATACATGGGACTGAAAAACCACACCTGGGCTGGCGCGTCCGGCCAGCGCCAGCAGAAAAACGCGCCGCTTGCTATCATCGCCCCACTTTACCTAGAGGAACCACCATGACCTTCTCCATCTACTCCGCGTCGATCCCCGTCTTCAAACAGATCCTGGGCAGCCTGGCCGCCATCCTGGACAAGGCGGAAACGCACGCGCAAGACAAGAAAATCGACCCGAACGCCCTGCTGCAATTCCGCTTGTTCCCGGACATGCTGCCGTTCGTGCGCCAGGTGCAGATCGCCACCGACTTCGCCAAGGGCTGCGGCGCGCGCCTGGCCGGCGTGGCCGTGCCAGCGTATGAAGACAGCGAACAAAGCTTTGCCGAGCTGAAGGCGCGCATCGTGAAAACCATCGCCTTCCTGGAAAGCCTGCCGCAAGCGGACATCGACGGCAGCGAAACACGCGCCATCACCACCGGTAGCGGCGAAAAAACCAAGCACTTCACGGGCCAGACCTATCTGTTCCACTACGCACTGCCGCATTTCTTCTTCCACGCGACGACGGCGTACGACATCGTGCGCCATAACGGCATTGAAGTCGGTAAAAAAGACTTTATCGGCAGTTATTAATAGTTGACGCTGAAAGATCTGGGGTCAGACCCTCGCGCACGCTAGCGCTGAGCTCTGCGTTAGCGTCCTTGGGGGTCTGACCCCGGCAGTTAGGGGGTCTGCCCCCGGCAGTTCAGCAGTTGCTGCTGGCTAAGCTACGTATTGCGGCGCGGATACCCTTGAGAAAGAATCCGCACCCACACCACTTCCTTCTCTGCATCCGTCATCGACACCCAGTGGGCCACTTCCACCACGCTGCGCCCGCAGCCGCGGCAAATTTCGTCGAACGTCGTCGAGCAGACAGCCACGCAGGGCGTATCGGCACGGGGAGGTAATTGCTTGTCCGCCATCATGATGCCTGCGGCAAGCCGAGCTTGGCCCAGCCTTCGACGCCCAGATTTTCCAAGGTGGCGATATTCTTATCAAAGATTTCCGACGCTTCCGGGAAGGCCTCGACGGCGCGCTCTATGCTGTCTTCGCGCAGCAAGTGCAAGGTCGGGTAGGGCGAGCGGTTGGTGTAGTTGCTGATGTCATCCTCGAACGTCTCGGCAAACTGGTAGTTCGGGTGGAAACTGGCCACTTGCAGTTCGCCGGCCAGGTGCATGTCTTCGACGGCGGCGTCGGCCACATCGAGAAACTCGTTGTAGTCGAGGAAATCGTTCAAGGTGTATGGGTGGATCAGCAAAGTCGTGTCGATCTGCTCGGGGGGCGTGTCGGCCAGAATTTGCAACTCGTCCATCAGCATGGACAGCAAGTCTTCCGGATTGCTCGATTCGCACACCACATAGCGGATCTGCTGCTTGACGTGCACGGCCTTGGCGAACGGGCACAGGTTCAGGCCGATGACGGCCTTTTCCAGCCAGACAACGGTATTGGCGATGATGACGGCGTTGTCGTCGTCATGGCGCGGCGGGGTGTTCATATGCATGGCTCTCTATCAATATGGCGGCCGGCAGCCCAATGGCCGGCACTAACCAAATTGTACGCACTGTCCACATTCTTTGCGCAGTCTCATACGGAATGCCTGCCAAACTTGCGCGATCGTCCTCGCCATGTATGCTATAACAACGGCCGAATCGCGCATCGGACGAATAAAATTTGCAATGATGACGGTACTTACGAATGGAAACCCAGGCGTTTACCACTTATTGACGCTTATTTCCTGTCATCATGCTGACATAATTCTTGACTGCGACATGAGGATATCCGTACACTCGCACCTTGATCATGGGTCTGTCCGATGTTTCTCCGACGACAATAATGGAACACTATGCACGAAAACTCCTTTACATCTACCGTCCTGGCGGCGTTGGCCCTGGCGCTTGCGCCCGCCCTCAGCCAGGCGTACGAAGCCGGTGTTGAGAGCGATAACGCACCAGTCGCCACCACCGCACCGGCGCTGATCCCGATGACCGCCCAGGTCACGGCAAAACTCCCCACCCTCGACAACCGCCTGCAAAAGACCGACCGTCTGCTGAAAAATCTCAGCGACAATTCCGATCCGCTGCGCGAAGCCGACGTCTGGGGCCGCATCCGCAGCGGCTATGCGATTCCCGACATCAATAACCAACTGGTGGCCAACCACGTCAACTGGTACGCCACCCGCCCTGACCACATCGCCCGCACCACGGCGCGCGCCTCGCGCTACATCTTCCACGTGGTGCAGGAACTGGAAAAGCGCGGCATGCCGACGGAACTGGCCTTGCTGCCGTTCATCGAGTCCGCCTTCAACCCGCAGGCATTCTCCAGCGCCAATGCAGCCGGCATGTGGCAATTCGTGCCTGCCACGGGGCGCGACTTTAACCTCAAGCAAAACATGTTCAAGGACGAGCGCCGCGGCGTGCTGGCCTCGACCGATGCGGCCCTGACATATCTGCAGCGCCTGTATGACATGTTTGGCGACTGGCAACTGGCGCTGGCTGCCTATAACTGGGGCGAAGGCTCGGTGCAGCGCGCCATCAAGAAAAACCAGGCGCTGGGCAAACCCACCGATTTCGACAGCCTGGCCGACCTGATGCCGGCAGAGACGCGCAATTACGTGCCCAAGTTGCAAGCGGTGAAAAACATCATCGCCAATCCAGCCCAGTTCGGCCTGACCCTGCCCGTAGTCGACAACCAGCCGTACTTCACGGCCATCGACAAGACCAGCGACATCGATATGACTGTTGCCGCACAACTGGCCGAACTGTCGATGGATGAATTCAAAGCCTTGAATCCGCAGTTTAACCGCCCCGTCATCATCGGCGGTGAAAAAACCAAGATTCTGTTGCCGCAGGAAAATGCCGCCAAGTTCACCACCAACCTGGCACAGTGGGGCCATGCCTTGTCGAGCTGGACCACGCACAAGATCACCAACGCGCGCGAACGCATCGAAACGCTGGCGTCGAAATTTGGCACCACGCCCGACGTGCTGCGCCAGGCCAACAATATCCCCCAGCGCACCAGCCTGCGCGCCGGCTCCACCATCCTCGTGCCGAAAACCTCGACCACGGTGAACAAGGACATCAGCCAGGAAATCGCCGACAGCGCCACCATGCTGCTCGAAGCGGACCGCCCGGAACGGGCCGCCAAGACACTGCGACGCGCGACCAAGGGCGGCAAGGTGCAGGCGGCGCCAATTTCCCTGGTAAAACCGCGCATCCAGCGCGGCGGCGGCAACAGTCGCGCCAAGGCCCGCCATTGAATGCACCTGCCGTGAGCGACACTTCTGGCCGGCGTTGCTAGGCCTTGCAAGCCACCCGGCATCGGATTTCCACCGGCCGCCACAGCTTTGCTGTCGCGGCCGGTGACACATCCGCCCTGGTCCGTTTACTCTCCCAAACAGGAGTCGTCATGGCTTTCTTGCAAGGCAAAAAAATCCTCATCACCGGCTAATGCCGTTCAGTCAAGGATTTTGGCGTGATTGATGAGCGCCAGTAAATTCGCTAACCCCAGTCCTTGTTCTTGGGCTAAAAAAAGCATCACTGACACTAACTGAACGGCATTACTCATCCCGGGCCTGCTGATTGGCAACAGCTCGATGGCCTGGCGCACGCCATCGGTTTTGCACCGCGGAAGCGATCGACGGCGACTTCCTCGATGGCTTATCGCGCGACAGCTTCCACATTGCGCACGATATTTCCGCCTACAGCTTTCCGGCCATGACCAAGGCCGCACTGCCGCTGCTGCATCCGGGTGCATCGGTGCTGACCCTGACGTGCTTGGGCGCCGTACGCGCCGCGCCCTATTACAACACCATGGGGCTGGCCAAGGCGTCGCGGGAAGCGTCGGTGCGCCACCTGGCCGAATCGCTGGGCCAGCGCGGCATCCGCGCCAATGGCATCTCCGCCGGCCCCATCAAGACGCTGGCCGCCTCCGGCATCAAGGATTTCAGCAAACTCCTGGGCTTTGTGGCCAAACACGCGCCGCTGCGTCGCAACGTCAACATCGAGGAAGTGGGCAACACGGCCGCCTTTTTGCTGTCCGACCCGGCCTCGGGCATCACCGGCGAGATCACCTGCGTCGATGGCGGCTCTTCACAAGTGATGGCCGTCCATACAGAGACAGAGCAATGCGCCGGTGATCGATACTTCACGCGCGCCGCTTGTCGTCTCTTGATAGCCAGAAACCCATCGGGCCAGGAAAACGCAGCCGCCGCCGCTGCCTGCCGACATCGTGGCAAGAGGCGATTGAGCGGCTAAAAACTGCGTCATTTTACTGATTTTGCATAGGAAACATGTGCAAAACGTGGTAGGACTTTCGTTTTTCCCCATTTATACCGTGCAAAACGGCGGCAAATACGGTATAGTGTCGTTGTGCGCTGCAATATGTTCCCTTGAAGCGATAGCAATACCGCAGTAAATGCACTACAAACGCAGTACAAACTTAGCAGCTTCGCAAGCCTTAGCGCATCCACAGGATGCCGCTTATAAAGCCCTCCCGCCTTGTGTGTCGCACCTGACACCGTCCCGGCGCAAAGCTTTTGTGCCGAAATTTCTTTCTAGTTGAGTCATTTCGTTTTGGTTGGCGTTGCTATTTTGCGTTCTGCTTTTTGCAAGAACGCTGATTTTTACGAAAGAAAAGAATGACATTTGAATCCTTAGGCCTGCATCCGTCCATCATCGCCGCACTGACCGAATCGGGCTACACCGCGCCAACCGCGGTACAGTCGCAAGCGATTCCCGCCGCGATCGAAGGCCGTGACTTGCTGGTCTCGTCGCAGACCGGTTCGGGCAAGACCGCAGCGTTCATGCTGCCGTCGTTGCACAAACTGGCCAGCGCCGAACAAAGCGCCGCCGGCAAGACGCCAAACCAGGAAATGCAAGCATCGCGCGCCCGCGGCGAGCGTCCACGCTTCAAGGCTGCCCAGCCAAAAATGCTGGTGCTGACGCCAACGCGCGAACTGGCCCTGCAAGTGACCACCAACACCGACAAATACAGCAGCGGCATCCGCCGCATCAAGGCTGTGTCGATCCTGGGCGGCATGCCTTACCCTAAACAAATGCAATTGCTGGCCAAGAATCCTGAGATTCTGGTCGCCACCCCTGGCCGTCTGATCGACCACATGGACTCGGGCAAGATCGACTTCTCGCAACTGGAAATCCTGGTGCTGGACGAAGCCGACCGCATGCTGGACATGGGTTTCATCGACGACATCGAAAAAATCGTGGAAGCGACGCCAGAAGGCCGTCAAACCATGCTGTTCTCGGCGACTCTGGACGGCGTCGTTGGCAACATGGCGCGCCGCATCACGAAAAACCCACTGGTTATCCAAGTGGCAAGTTCGAGCAACAAGCATGAAAACATCACCCAGCGCGTCCACTTCGTCGACGATCTGTCGCACAAGAATCGCCTGCTGGACCATCTGCTGCGCGACGAAACGCTGGATCAAGCTGTTGTGTTTACCGCCACCAAACGTGACGCTGACACCATCGCCGACCGCCTGAACATCGCCGGTTTCTCGGCTGCCGCCTTGCACGGCGACATGCATCAGGGCGCGCGTAACCGCACCCTGGACGGCATGCGCCGCGGCCAGGTCAAAGTGCTGGTCGCCACCGACGTTGCCGCCCGCGGTATCGACGTACCGACGATCACCCACGTATTCAACTACGATCTGCCGAAGTTCCCGGAAGACTACGTCCACCGCATCGGCCGTACCGGCCGCGCTGGCCGCAATGGCCTGGCCATCTCGCTGGTGAACCACGCTGAAGGCATGAACGTCAAGCGTATCGAACGCTTCACCAAGCAATTGATCCCAGTCAATGTCATCGAAGGTTTCGAGCCTAAGAAAACGGCATCGGCACCACGTTCGAGCGCCCGTCCAGGCGGCTGGAAACCAGGCGACAACCGTGGTGGCGCAAAGCCAGGCCAGCGCACGTTCAGCAAGCCGGGCGCACCACGCAAGGATGGCGCGCCTAGCACCGGCGGCGGCTACAAGGGTTCCAACCCGCGCAGCACCGACGGCGCACGCCGCAGCTACGGCGACCGTTAATCACGGCGCCCCGCCGCCGATAGGCGGCAAGCAATAAAAAACGGCCACCAGATCACTCTGGAGGCCGTTTTTTTATGCGCGGCGCATTTATTTCTTCGACACCTTCTGGCGCGACAGCTTGCGCAGCTTGGCCTGTTCGAAGCGCACCTGCTGCTCCGGCGTCTCCAGCACCAGCGGCGGCACGGCCACCGGCTTGCGGTCGGCGTCCACCGCCACCATGGTGAAATAGCAGCTATTGGCATGGCGCACCAGACGCTGCTGGATGTTTTCCGTCACCACGCGGATGCCCACTTCCATCGAGGTCGTGCCTGTGTAATTGATGGCGGCGAGGAACGTCACCAGCTCACCGACGTGAATCGGCTGCAAGAACATCACTTGGTCCACGGACAGGGTCACCACATAGCTGCCCGAATAGCGGCTGGCGCAGGCGTAGGCGACACTGTCGAGGTATTTCAGGATGGTGCCGCCGTGCACGTTACCGGAAAAGTTGGCCATATCGGGCGTCATCAAGACCGTCATCGTCAGTTCGTGGGCCGACCAGTTCATCGCGCTGTCCAAAAGTGTTCTCCAAAGGGGATATAAAAGTGTGGGGATGTAAAAACCGGCCTCAGGGGCCGGCTGCTCGGTGCAAAGTCTAGCCCGGCAGGCAAGCTCTTCTGCTGACAGTGCCTCAGGTGTGCGGACAAGGGACGCGCAAGACGCGTGGCAAGCCATGCGGCGACGGACAAGGCAGTCCCCCGCGCCTGAGCGGCGCCGGCAGACGATGTCTTCATCTACCGGGAGAGGCGCTTACAGGCCCAGGGTGTCGATGTCGACCAGCGAGTCGCGGCCCTTGTCAGAAATGTCGTGGCCCTCGCCTTCCGCGCGCGCCACGATGTGGGCTTTCTTACCCAGGAAATAGGCCACCTCCGAGTCCAGCTTGGTCAGCGGATCGGCGGCGACGGCGCGCAAACCCATGATGCAGCGGCGCAGGAACAGCAGTTGTTGTGCTTTATCGGTGATGGACAGACGGCCATCGCGTGCATAGCTGAGCAGCTTCAGGCCGGACAGGCGCTTGGCATTGCGGGCAACGCAAGCACTGGGGCGCTCGGTCTTGATGCCGCGTGCAACTTGCTCCAGCGCGTCATATTCATCGGTTGTTAATTTCTCGTTCTTCATTACTTTTCCATAAAAGGCCAGGTGTTCGGCCCTCATGGTACGCGCCCAGCAGCGCATCGGCAACAGGCAACGTAATTCAGTCGCCGCCAACACCACCGACGGCATGCTGAAATGCGCGCAGATTGCGCCTATTTGTAGCTACGCAGCAGCAGCCACGCCAGGCCGCAACCGGCCACGGCGCCTGCCAGGGCCAGCGCTACGAGGTTTTTGCCAGCCATCACAGGGCGTCGGCCCAGATAAATTTTATTATGCAAGGAATTGCCCACGGTGGTCTCCTGTACAAGAATTTTTATGATGTCTTATTATAAGAACAGAATCGTGACGACCACATGACACACAGCAGTTAGCGCTTGATTTGTATCCATCAGGCAACACTTATTGGCGTTTCTGTTGTTTAAATGGCGCGGCGATACTGCCGCCTGCGCAAACCATTTCCGAACAAAAATAGACAGCGCGCGGCTGTGGCCCGGCAGCGTAGCTAGGCGCACGTGCTCGAATGCTTGCTCTTAAGCCATCTTGACGGGTGGTGGCGGCGGCGTCGGTTCCTCGACCGGCACGGGATCAGCGTACGGCGGCTTTTCCAGCGGCGGCATCAGCGGATCGCCTTCGGGCGGCGGGCCGATATCCGGTTCAGGCGTGCTGTGGGCGCGCAACGGGGCATGACGCGATTGTGGCTGCATGGTGACCTCCTTTGCCACACTGTAAGCGATGATGAAAAACACTGGCGCCCGCGAGGCGCGCGCTCCATGCTGCCGGCGCCGCACCTGGCATGACTAGCTCAGCTGGGATGGGCATGCAATTGTGAGGGCCAAATCGAATGTCGATTTTTTTTACATACGCGCGACAAACGACCTATCTATTTTTATAAACTATTGAATTTAAATACAAATATTACATGGTACGAATTCTGCTTCAAGGGCGTATGAGGTTATCTGCGGCAGCCGCCACAGTGACCTGCTCCGATTCACCCTCACGCTGAAGGAAATACCATGAAACCGCTGTCCTCAGTCCTGCGTCTCGCTCTATCTGCGGCTGCCATCGCTGCTGCGCTGATCAGTTCTCCCGCACTCGCTGGTCCTTTATTTACCGCCGATGAAGGCTCCGTTCCCGGTACCGCTCCCAATCTGGTGGTGGCCGACCGCATCAGCTTTGAATATCACTCGCGCGTCGAACAAACCATCGTTGGCGGTTTGGGTGGTGGCAACGATCCCTTCACCCAAACTGGCTTCCTGACCAAGGCCGCTTTCGGCAGCCCCAATGGCGGTAGCGTTCCATCGCAACTGAACGCCCTCAATGGCTATGGCATCTATGGCCTGTTTACCATCACCGGTCAGTCGAATGGTTTGGGGTCCGGTATCCTCGCCAACTTTCAAACCCTGAGCATGACGCTGTACATCGACCCCAACCAGAACACGTCATTGTCGGTCAGCAACGTAGCCGGTTCGCCGGTAACTGTGGGTGGCGTCTCCGCAGATGACTATGCGATCGTCACCTACACGCTTGATGTGGGTGAAGCACACGTTTTCAACGGTCTGGCGCAAGGCGACTTCAAGGCCTTGATGAACGCCACGCTGACGCCGCAAGGACAGTTATTCTTTGTTAATCCCAACCCGTTTTTCCCTTTCGAGTCTCTCAGCGGAAATACGAACAGCTTCGTCGGTGGCAGCTTGACGAATAGCTTCATCGCGATGTCCGACGGCGGCGGCCTGGAATTATTTCAAGCAGCTGTACCTGAACCAGGCACCATCGCCCTGCTCGGCATCGGCCTGTTTGGCCTGGGCATGACTGCGCGCCGCCAGCAAGGCGGGCAGCGCCAGGCTTGACATGCGCTGATCGAATTGACAAGCCGCTCATGTCTGAGCGGCTTTTTCCACTGCGGCAGCCGGCAAACTCCTGCCGCTCACGCAGGCATCCTCGCATCGACCGGCGCCACCAGCAAATCTTGCAACGGCCGGCGCAGCGAGCGCGCCTGAGCCGCAGGGCCGGCGCCGATGCGGCCAAAGAACACGGCCCGTTCGAGCACCGCCGCACCGAGTACGCCCTGGCATTGCAGCGCCAACTCCTGCGCCAGCTCCTGCATGCCTTCGGTGCGCGAAAAGGCTTGCCGTTCGCGCACATAACGGGCAAAAATCAACGGCGTCAGTTCCGGCTGCAACTGCACGCCCAGCTGCGTGGCCGTCAGCCAGAAACGCTGCATGGCACGGCCCGCCGCCACGTAATCGTCGATCTGGCGCGCCGGCGCATCGGCCAGCAGCACGAAATGTGCGGCGCAATACAGCCCCGGCAGCAAGTCCATCTGCAGCCGCGGGGCAATGGTGCCTCCCAGCCAGGTGTTGAAAAAATCCACGCGGCGCCAGCTATGCATGACCCAGCGCATCAGGCGCCCTGTGATCGGATCGATACCCAGCGCCTGCTCCGGGATGCGCTCGCTACTGAAACGCGCGCCCCATTCGATCACGTCACGGTGCACCTTGTGCGCTTCGGGCATGGTCAGACGCAGCTTCGCATTATCGAACAGCAGGCGCGCGCAGGCCAGGCGCGCGCGCCAGCCTTCGAACCATTGCACGCCGTAGCCGGGCGGCAAACTGGCGGCCAGCGCCGCCTTTTCGCTGGCGCGCAGGCGGCGCGTGCTGAGCCGTCGTCGCTGCACGCTGCGCTGTGGCAGGAACGCCGCCAAGGGGTCGGGCAGCATGCCTGGACTGTCGGCAAAGCGCACGTCAAACTTGGGCAAGGTTTCGGGCAAGCCGCCGCGCCGGTGCGCCTCCATGCACAAGCCATGGCTGCTGGCCGCCAAGGCCAGGCTTTCGAGCAAGGCGCCCACCGATAGCTGGCTGGGATGGCCGTCAAGGTCATACACGCAATGGCTGCGCGTATCGAAGCCATGCACGACGACATGGCGCGGCGCGACGACTTCAAAGCGCCACGGTTGCGTATTATCGCCGCTGGGCGCCCAGCGCGCCTGGTCGAGGATGTTTTCCAGCACGGGATCGAGCAGCAGTGCTTGCGTCATTTACGCCCCCTGCGCGGCGCGACGCCGCTTGATGATGGCCATGCTCAGGCGTTGCAGCGGATGACGGTTGCCCCCGGGACGCCATGTGTGCACGAGCTTGTTGCGGTAAGCGTCGAAATGCATGCCATGCGGCGCCGCCATTACCTTGCCGCGCTTCAAGAGTATTTTTAGTGCCTCGGTGGCGGCAGCGCCCGCACACAGCTGGCACCCCATGATGGTCGATGGCCCGCGCCGCTGCTTGAGGTTGATGGCCGACGGGTCGACCAGGTAGCGGCCGTGCAAGCCCGCCGGCGCCAGCCCGACCAGAAAACGCAGGGCTTTTTCTTCTTCAGGCAAGTCACCCCAGCCGAAATACGCGTCGAACGTCATGCCGCCCGGCATGAAGTTGAGCACGGCCGTCCCCATGCCCAGCGGCGCGGCCGTGATGGCAGGGATGCCGAGGCGCGCACAGCAGGCGAAGGTGGCTTGGCGCGCGGCAAAGGCGAAGAAATCCAGGCCGTCCACATACAGGTCGACACCGGCAAAAAACGCTGCCAGATTGCTGTCATGTATCCCGTCTGGAAACTGTTCAATCTCCAATTCAGGATTGATGTCCGTCGCCATCTGCGCCAGCACGGCGACCTTCGGCTGGCCCAGGGTGGACATCATGGCGCCGGCTTGGCGATTGAAGTTGGCGATATCGAAAGTGTCGAAATCGGCGATGTGAAAAGCACCGATACCCAGCCGCACCAGGGTCAGCAAATGCACGCCCCCTACGCCACCCATGCCGGCAATGGCCACGCGCTTGCCACGCAAGCTATCCTGCTCGGCCGGCGTGACCCAGCCCAGGTTGCGGGCGAATGCTGCAGGATAAGAAAAACCGTCTGTCATGCCAACCTCTTCTGTATGTTCCTAAAGAACCAAGAATAGTTTGACAGACGGTCGGGCGATAAGTTCCCGCCAGGATGACGGCTTAGCGCGCCAGACGGCGTGGCGCAGCCACTGCCGTGTGCGAGGGCAGCGCCACATGCCGCGCCGCTGCGTCCACCTTGAACACGCTGACGATCTGTGCCAGCCCGGCCGCCTGCTCGTTCATGGCTTGCGCTGCTGCCGAAGCCTGCTCGACCAGCGCCGAGTTTTGCTGCGTCATGTTATCCATCTCGGCGATGGCCTGGTTGATCTGCTCGATACCAGTGCTTTGCTCGGCGCTGGCCGAGGAAATCTCGGCCACGATATCGGTCACATGCTGCACGCTGCTAACGACTTTTTCCATCGTCTCGCCCGCCAGCGCCACCAGTTTTTCACCGGCGCCCACTTGCTCGGCGGAACTATCGATCAATTGCTTGATTTCCTTGGCAGCGGCCGCCGAACGCTGCGCCAGGTTGCGTACTTCGCTGGCCACTACGGCGAAGCCACGGCCCTGCTCGCCTGCACGCGCCGCCTCCACTGCGGCGTTCAAGGCGAGGATATTGGTCTGGAAGGCGATGCCGTCGATGACGGCAATGATGTCGCCGATCTTTTTCGACGAGGCATTGATGGCACCCATGGTGTCGACCACCTGGCTCACCACACCGCCCGCCTGGGTCGCCACTTGCGAGGCAGAAATGGCCAACTGGTTGGCCTGGCGCGCATTGTCCGCATTCTGGCGCACAGTGGAAGTCATCTCTTCCATGGTCGACGCAGTTTCTTCCAATGATCCCGCCTGCTGTTCCGTGCGCGCAGACAGGTCGTGGTTACCCGAGGCAATCTCGCCCGACGCCGTGGAAATAGCATCGGCATCGTTGCGCACCTGGCTCACCAGGTGCGCCAGGTTATCGCGCATGGCCTTGATCGCCATCAACAAGCTGTCCGTGTCGCCCGGGCGCGTATCGATGTGCGTGGTCAGGTCGCCCTGAGCGATTTGCGCGACGATGCTGACCGCATAGTCGGGTTCGCCGCCCAACTGGGCCAGGATGCGGCGCAACATCAGGGCCGCCAAGGCGCCCACCACCAGCATCAGCGCGCCGCCAATCGCCAGCAGCACGCCGGCCTGGTCCCAAAACTTATCGTTGATATCATCGATATAGGTGGCGGTGCCGATCACCCAGTTCCAGGGCGCAAATTTCACCACCGCGTACATCTTCGCCACGCGCTCCTTCACGCCGGGACGCGTACCGTCGGCTTGCACCAGGCCGATGCGGCTACTGGCCAGCGCTGCCCGGTAGCGGTCACCCGACTGCTGCATATTTTTTTGCGGCGTGCCGATGCGCGCAGGATTCGGATGTACGTACAGCAAGTCGGTACTGAAGTCGCGCACAAAATAATACATCTCGTCCTTGACGAAACTGCCGAGGGCCAGCTTGGCCTGCTGCTGGGCCTGCTCACGCGTGAGCTTACCCGACTGTTCCAGCGCATACGCCTTTTCCACCGACGCATTGGCCAGCTCCACCAGCACCGTCAATTGTTCGACCCTTTCGGCCATCATGGTCTGGCGCAAGGAATACAGAGAGAATGAAGCGATGAGGACGATGCCCAGCAAGGTGCTGAAACACAATAAAAGAATGCGCGAACGGAGAGTCATGGTGGCCCGTGTAAAAAAATGCAGCGTGGAATTATAAACAATTTCCATAAGGAAATCTTTTCAAAAATGCAAAGCGGGCGGCGCTACCAGGCTGATGCCCGGCAGGCACCGCCCGCTTTGATACTACTCGAATGTCGTTAGCAGATCACGCCAGCGCTTCCTTGGCTGCCTCTTCCGGCGTCAAGCCATCGTAAAATTGATCGGTGAACCATTCGACCTGCTCTTCGATATGGTCTTGCGCCTGCGCCACAGTGGCGCCACCAGCCACGAGGAAGCCTTCGACCTCGATACACCAGTTGATCAACTCCAGGGTTTCCGGGTCGAGCTCTTCTTTCTTAGCCATCGTATTTCCTTGCTTGTAAAATTGCGATATCAGATCAATAATGCATAGTTTAACAGCTTCGGCGTCCTGCGCCCCCTGCTGCTAAACAATAAAAATTACTTGACAGCAACTTCTTTGCGTTCCGGGTAAAGCACCACTTGCACATAATTGTGCAAGTCCAGATAGCGCTGCGCCGCCTGCTTGACCGCTTGCGGCGTGATGGCGCCCACGCGCTGCGCATAGCGCAGCGTATGCTCAAGATCGCGGCCCTGCGTCACAGAACCCATCAGTTGCTTCATCCAGTAACCATTTTCCCGCAAGGATTTCTGCTGGCGCGTGATCCAGTTCAGCTTAACCTTTTCCAGGTCGGCTATGGACGGCCCCTCGGCCTTCATTTTGTTGATTTCGGCAAAGGCCGCAGCGATTACCTTGTCCACGTTCTCCGGCCCCGTCGGCAAGTTCAGCGCCACCGAATAATGGCCATACGGATGCTGGCCCATGAAAGTTTCAAAGCCGCCGCCATAGATCATGCTCATTTTTTCGCGTAGCACTTCGATGACTTTCAGGTTCAACACCTCGCCCAGCGCTTGCAGGGTCAATTTTTGCTCGTCCGAATATGCCACGGCGCCATTGAAGGTGATGGAAATCGTGCTCTTCGGCTCGCTGCCCATGTAAATATCCTTCTTGACGATCCCGGCCACCGGGCGCATGCCCACGTCGCGGTAGGCGTGCGGCAGCTCGGCCACCGGCAAGGTACCCAGGTAGCTGGCGATCAGCGGCTTGATCTTGTCGAGCTCAAAGCTACCGGCGAAGATGAAGGTCATGTCGCGCGCGCTGGAAAAGCGCTGACGGAAGATCTCCAGCGAGCGCTCCAGGCTCACCTTGTCAAAGTCGGCCACGCGCGGCACGCCATCGACGCGCGGGTTGTCGCCGAACATGGCGTGCTGGATGGCATCGTAAAACACGGCTTCCGGCTGTGCCATACTGTTTTTCGCAAAGTCCTGCTGCTTGCCGATGAAGGACTGGTACAGACCGGCATCCTGGCGCACGTCATGGAAATACAGCGTCACCAGTTGCAGCATGGCTTCCACGTCGGCGCTGCTGGACGAACCGCCAAAGCCTTCGCTCAGTTCGCCCAGCGAAGCGCCCACATTGACGGTCTTACCGGCCAGAACCTTTTGCAAATCGAGCGGCGCCAAGTCCTTCAAGCCCATGCTGCCGACCACGGCGCTGGCATAGCGGGCGTTGTAGATGTCGGCATCGCCAAACAGGGACTGGCCGCCGAAGCGGGTCGAGCCCATCAGCACCTGGTCATTCTGGAAGTCCGTCGGTTTCAGCAATACGCGTACGCCGTTGCCCAGGGTTAGCTGCGTCACGCCGGTGGCGCTATTCAATTTTTCGGCGACGATGCTGCCGCCGGCCGGCGGGCCATCCATCAGCTTGCTGGCAAACACTTTTTCCTTGCGCGGCTCGACTTTTTGCTGCTCGGCGCGCGCCACTGCGTCGAGCAATTGCTGCTGCGTCGGCACAGTCGAGGCCGTATCGCCGGCTTTCGGCTCGGCACCCATGAAAACGACGAGTTTCTTTTGCTGGTCGGGGATGCCCCTGGCCGCCGCCGCATTGATTTCCTCTAAGCTGAGCTGCGGCATGAGTTCCTGCGCGTACAAAAATTCATTGGCGATGCCGGGGATGGCTTCCTGCTCCAGGAAATTGAGCGCATATTCGGCGACGAAACCGGCGGAATCGGACTTGTCGCGCTCGCTGTATGCGCGCTCGTAATTGCGCAAGCTGTTCTTGCGCGCGCGGTCCAGCTCATCCTGGCTGAAACCGAAGCGGCGCGCCCGCTCATCTTCCTGCACCAGCGCTTCAATGGCCGGCTGCACGCCGCCCTTGCCCAACAAGGCGTACGCGCTGAACGACTCGTAGCCGCGCACCAACTTGCCCATGCTGCTGCCGCCGTCGATGAAGGGCGGGTTGGCTTGCTGCGTCAACTCTTGCATACGCGCGCTGAGCATCTGGCCGTACAGATTTTCGATCATCTGGCGACGGTAATCGGCAATGGTGACGAGCTCTTGCGCAGGGCGGATCTGGTAGCGGATGAAGACTGTGTCGACCGATGCTTCCTTGTCCGTGATCACCAACGCTTCCGTCTGCGCGCGCGGCGGCACTTCCGCATACAAACGAGGACGCGGGTGCACGGGGTTTTTCAGCTTGCCGAAATGCTGCTTGATGAGCTTTTCAGCCTGTTTCGGCTCGACGTCACCGACCACCATCACGGCCATCAGGTCGGGCCGGTACCAATCCTTGTAGAAACGCTTGATGGCTTCCGGCTTGAACGTTTTCAAGACAGATTCCTTGCCGATCGGAATACGTTGCGCATAGCGCGAACCGTTGAGCAGCTTCGGATACAGGACCTTGTTCATGCGGTCGCTGGCACCCTTGCCCAGGCGCGCCTCTTCCAGCACGATGCCGCGCTCGCTGTTGATGTCGGCCGGATTCAAGTTCAAGCCATGCGCCCAGTCTTCCAGCACGAGAAAACCTTTTTCCAGGTTGCCCTTTTTTGTCGTGGGAATCGGCAAGATATACACGGTTTCGTCAAAGCTCGTGTAGGCGTTCAAGTCGGCGCCAAACTTCACGCCGATCGATTGCAAATAGGAAATCAACTGATTACGCTTGAAATGCGTGGACCCGTTGAAGGCCATGTGTTCCGTAAAATGCGCAAGGCCTTGCTGATCATCATCTTCCAGGATGGAACCGGCTTTCACCACCAGGCGCAATTCCACTTTCTGGGCCGGACGGGCATTTTTCTTGATGTAATAGGTCAAGCCGTTCGGCAATTTTCCTACGGTAACTTCTGGTGCCAGCGGCAGCGGATCGCTCAAACGGATTTCTGCCTGGGCCATGCAGGCGCACGCCAGCAAGACAGCGCCCGAGATCAGGCGTAATTTACTCAGCTTCATGTATTCTCAAGGGTAATATTGGGTCACCATACCTTACACTAAAATCATCTTTCCGCCCTTAAAAACAGCTTAGGAGAAACTGTTTTTCTTATGCAACTTTGCCCGACAAGAAACTTGACAGTGCCTCGCCACACTTTTCATCTGTGCTAAAGTATTGCCGCCGGTCATGTGGACCGGCACAACAATACGTCTTCGGGGCGGGGTGCAATTCCCCACCGGCGGTAAGACCGGCAACGGTCAAGCCCGCGAGCGCCTGTCAAACATCGTTTGGCAGGGTCAGCAGATCTGGTGTAACTCCAGAGCCGACGGTATAGTCCGGATGAAAGAAGATGTGCAGTAGTGTGCTGTCCCATCGCCACGGCGATGCGGTCAGTTGCGTCTATTCGCTTGCCCTGCAGCGTTTTTCGCCTATGCGAGGAGCGTTTCGCCATGTTAGTCAACAGCTACACCCTGCTTTCCAATGACTTGGAAGGTCGCATCCAATCCGCGCTGGCCGCCATGCGCGCCGGTATTCCCGTCATTCTGCTCGACGATTTCGACCGCGAAAATGAAGCCGATCTGATCTTGTCGGCGGAAAAAATCACGCACGAAACCATGGCTTTGCTGATCCGCGAGTGCAGCGGCATCGTCTGCCTGTGCCTGCCGACGGACGTCGTCAGCGCGCTGGAATTGCCGCCCATGTCGTCCGACAATGGCAGCCGCTACGGCACGCCATTTACGGTATCGATCGAGGCGCGCGACGGCGTCACAACGGGCGTATCGGCCGCCGACCGCGTGACCACCATCCGCGCCGCCATCGCCAAGGACGCCAAGCCGGCCGACCTCGTGCGCCCTGGCCACGTCTTCCCCCTGCGCGCTGCGCCCGGTGGCGTGCTAGAGCGCCGTGGCCACACGGAAGGCTCCGTCGACCTGTCGCGCATGGCGGGCCTGAACCCTGCCGCCGTATTGTGCGAACTGATGAACCCGGACGGCAGCATGATGCGCGGCGACGATATAGAGCGCTTTGCCGAACTGCATGGCATGCCTATTCTGACCATCGAAGAACTGGTGGCGTGGCGCAGCACGCGCGAACAGTAAGCGCTCAGGCGGCGGCCACGGCCTTGGGCAAATGTACATGTTTGTACACGAGGCCCGCCGCCAGGCCATACGCGACGGCAATCGTCGCGTAGGCCAGCGGCAAACGCAGCGACCAGTCCTGCAGCATGTGCAGGATGCTGCCGATCAACGCCACGCCCACCAAGGCGCCGATTTGCCGGTTCGCATTCAGGGCCGCCGCCGCACTGTTCGCATGCTGCTTGCCGGCCACCCGCATCACGGTGGCCGTCATGGCGGGAATGGCAATGCCGATGGCCACGTTCATGACAGCCGTGCCCAGCGCCAGCAGCGCGTACGGCGTACCCGGACGCAAGCCCATCAGCAGCAAGGCCATGACGGCGCCCACCAGCAAACCAGCCAGCATGGGCAAGCGCGTGCCATGACGTGCCGCAATACTTCCCGCCATGAAGTTCCCCACCGTATAGGCCGCCATCATGGGCAACAGGCGCAAGCCCGACTGCAAGGCATCGGCGCCGCCAGACTGCTGCAGGAACAGGCTCAATAAAAACAGCTGGCCAAAAACGCAGAAATTAATCAAGAAGCCCACGCCATTGGCCGCGCCAAAGCTGCTGCTATAAAACAATTCACGCGGCAACAGCGGATGGCTGCCGCGACGCTCGCGCCGCAACAATTGCCAGGCCGACAGGACCATCAATGCCCCCGCCGCCAGCACGCCAGGCGACAGCCAGCCCAGCACTGGGCCTTCGATCAAGGTAAAACTCAGGCCCGCCAGCGCCGCCACACCGAGCACATGGCTGAACAGCGACAAGGCGCGCTGCTGGCGCGCCGGCGCGGCCAGCAGCACTTGCGCCATGACGATGGCCAGCACGCCCAGCGGCACATTCACCCAGAAGACGCTGCGCCAGCCGAACTGATGTACGAGGATGCCGCCGATCAGGGGGCCGGATGCGCCCGCCACGCCCACCAGCGCCGACCAGGCGCCCAGCATGCGCGTGCGTGGCAGCCCGGCAGCCTAGCCGCACACAATAATTCTCAAAAGAAACTTTATTTCTTATGAGTCTGATAAAATTCGCAACCCCGTCGCGCCCAGCCGCCGCCACGCCGCCGCGGGATCCCTCAATCCTCATGGAGAATTTTTATGCTTATCTGGCAAGGCTTCGGCATACTCGCCCCCCTTATCTGTTTTATCGTCGTACTGGCCGCACAAGCGCTGTTTGGCGCCACCCTGGGCGAGGAATACACGAAGAGCCACACATGGACCCTGGCCCTGGCTTTCCTGCTGGCAGCGGCCGCCAGCTGGTATGCGGGCGTGCGCCTGAACAGCGCGCCCGGACGCGAATTGATCGACCCGAGCACGCAGGAAAAAGTGATCTTGCGCAAGCGCCACACCCTGTTTTGGATTCCGATGCAATACATCGCCGTGCTGATGGTCGTGATGGCCGGCTTCGCCCTGTTCGAATAGGCGCGCACGCTAGCCGTGCTTGACGGGGCGGGCTGATGTTAAGATGCCATGATGACCGTTTCCGTCTCCCTCATCATCAGCCTGCGCCGCCTGCACCGAGCCAGCATGGCTTGGCTGGTCAGCTGGTGGCACATGCTGCATTTCGCCACCCTCATGTTTTCGCTGGCCCTGTCGCCATCGAGCTATCAGCGCGCCAACCGCCCCATCCTGGCGCACCGCCTGGTATCGGATACGGCGCCCAATCTCGTGTGGTTCAGCGTCGCCTGCGCACTGCTCAGCCTGGTGCTGATCCGCATCGTCGTCGTCAGCGCGCAAAGCTACGGCCTGTCGCACTATGCGCTGGAAATGGTGGTGCGCGTGCTGGTGCTGGAACTGATACCGCTGACGGCTGCCCTGTTCGTGGCCCTGCGCCTGAGCCTGCCCGACGGTATCGCGTTTGCGCAAATGCGCGCAAGCGGCATGCTCGACACCATGCAGCGCCAGGGCGTCGATCTGATGCGCCGCGAGTACTTTCCGCGCGTCATGTCGGGCATCTTCGCCGTCTGGATGCTGGCCATCGTCAGCTGCGTCAGCTCGCTGATACTCGCCTATGTCAGCATCTACGGTTTCACGCCGTGGGCGCTGCCAGGCTACACGCGGGTGGTCGGGCAAATCTTCAATCCCGCCGTGGCCCTGATCCTGATGCTCAAGGTGATCTTTTTCAGCTTTGCCGTGGCGCTAATCCCGCTGGCCTCCTCGTACTATCAGACACCGGCATACGGCCGGCGCAACCGCGTCTGGGCCGCGCACGGCCTGTCCGAGATGCTGCGCTTGTTTTCCGTCATCCTGCTGATCGAAGTCGCTACGCTGATGGGCAATTACTACTGATGCCCCGGCGTGCCACCGCCAGCGATCCCCCAAACCATCCCTACGAGAGCCAGAATCGATGCGCCAGAGCCAGCCCCCCAATCCCGACCAGGTCGACGTCACGGCGCCCGCCGGTCTCACGCACGATGCGGTACTGCCCGCGCCACCGCCCGTGCGCCACGCCGAGCTGAAGGCGGCCATCCTGCTCGTCTTCCTGTTCGTGCTGCTGCTCGGCTGCGTCGTCTACCTGATGTATGCGCGCGGCGCCTTTGAGTCGACGCAAACGCTGGTACTGACGGCCGGCGATTCGGACGGCGTGAACGTCGGCGCCGACCTGACCTTTTCCGGCTTTCCCATCGGCCGCGTGCAACGCATCGAACTGGCACCGGACGGCCGCGCGCGCGTCGTCATCGACGTGCCACGCAAGGATGCGCATTGGCTGCGCAGCAGCTCCATCTTCACCCTGGAACGGGGTCTCGTGGGCGGCGCCAAGCTGCGCGCCTACAGCGGCATCCTGACAGACCCGCCGCTACCCGACGACGCCACGCGCGACCTGCTGGTGGGCGACATGGCGGCGGAAATCCCCCGCCTGCTGGCCGCCGCCAAAGACCTGTTAAACAATCTGGGCAGCCTGACAGGCAGCGATTCGCCGCTAGACGGCACTCTGCGCAATGTGCAGGCCGTCACCGGCAAATTGAGCGGCCCGGGCGGCGCCATGGGCTTGCTCACGGGCGACGACAAGCAAGCGCGCCTGCTGTTCGAGCGCACCAATGCCCTGCTGCTCACGACAGAGCGGCTGGCGCGCCGTACCGATGGTCTGGTGGCCAATGCCGATACGCGCGTCTTCGGCGAAAAAGGTGTCATGACGGATGCGCAGGCGAGCATCGTGCAGCTGAACGCCCTCTTGGCCGATACGCGCGCCAGCTTGAAAAAAGTCGACGCCGTGCTGCTCGAGGCGCAAGCCGTGGGCGCCAATGTCAGGGCGGCGACGGCCGACCTGGGCCCGCTGCGCGCGGACGTGGAAAGCAATCTGCGCAAGGTCGAGCAGCTGGTCAATGAAATCAACCGAAAATGGCCGTTCAAGCGCAATCCGGAGATCAAACTACCATGATCAAACGCTCTCTCACCGCGTCGGCCCTGGTCACGCTGCTGTCCACCGTGCTCGCTGCCTGCTCCAGTGGCCCGCCCGTGCCGGACTGGAAAATGAATGCACAAAGCGCCATCGAACGGTTTCAAACGGCCTATTTGAATGGCAACACCCTGGTCGAGCAGACCGAATTTCGGCGCGCCCGCAGCCAGGTTGCAGGCACCGGCAAGCTCGAACTGGTGGCGCGCATCGAGCTGCTGCGCTGCGCCGCGCGCGTGGCCAGCCTGGCCTTCGGCGACTGTGCCGGCTTTGACGCCCTGCGCGCCGACGCCAGTGCCGCCGACCGCGCGTACGCAGCCTACCTGGCAGGCCAGGCGCAGCCGGCCGACGTGGCCCTGCTGCCTGAAGCACAGCGGGCGGCCGCCGGCGCCAGCTCCGACACGGCCGCCGCCAGTGCCGTGGCGGCCATCAAGGACCCGCTATCGCAACTGGTGGCCGCTGGCGTGCTGCTGCGCGCCAGCCGCGCCACGCCGGACCTGCTCGATACTGCCGTGGGCACGGCCTCGGACCAGGGCTGGCGCCGCCCGCTGCTGGCATGGCTGGGCGTACAGCGCTTGCGCGCCGAACAGGCGGGCGACATGCCAGCGGCGCAGCGCCTGGCTCGGCGCATGGCGCTCGTCGAGCAGCCGCTGGCTCCTTGAACCTGCCGATGAGCGGCCAAACAAAGGAAGAATCAGGCATAATCGAGGCAGGACGAGATGAATGCCGTGCAGCCAACGAGGTATGACGATGCAATTCGAGGACTTCGACCTTTCCACCCCCGAGGCCAGCCGGCATGCCAGAGGCGCGCCCGGCGAAGAGGCACCTGCCGCCACAGCCGTGCGCCTGCAATACCTGCTCGACAATACTCCCTCCATCATCTATTGCACCGTGCCCAGCGGTGATTTCAAGATGACCTTTGTCAGCAACAATGCCTTCAATGTGCTGGGCTACCGGCCCACCGACATGGTGGCCGATCCCAATTTCTGGTTCGACCACATCCACCCCGACGATGCGCCCGGCATCTTTTCCAGCCTGGCGCAAATCTTCGTCGAAGGCGCGCGGGCCTATGAATACCGCTTCCGCGTGAGCGACGGCAGCTATCTGTGGATGCATGACAGTCTGCGCCTGGTACGCGACGAGCATGGCGTACCGTTCGAGGTGATCGGCTCGCTGACGAACATCACGGAACGCAAAGGCATGGAAGCGATGCTGCAGGCGCGCGGCGAAGAGCAGCAACTACTGATCAGCAAGCTGCAAGAAGCGCACGACCAGCTGCTGCAATCGGAAAAAATGGCCTCCATCGGCCAGTTGGCAGCCGGTATCGCGCATGAAATCAACAACCCGATCGGCTTCGTCAACTCCAACATGAGTTCGCTGCAAGCGTATGTCGGCACCCTCTTCGGCGTGATCGCTCAGTACGAAGCGGCGATGCGCGAAGCGCCCGCCACGCCCGCCCTCGCCAACTGCGTGGAACAGGTGCGCACGCAAGCCGACCTGGCCTTCCTGCAAGACGACATGGTGGACCTGGTGCGCGAATCGATGGATGGCTTGAAGCGCGTGCGCGACATCGTGCAGGCGCTGAAAGATTTTTCACACGTGGGCGAGACGGACTGGCAGGTCGCCAACCTGCACGCGGGCCTGGACAGTACCCTCAATATCGTCGCCAACGAATTGAAATACAAGGCGCGCATCGAGAAACAGTATGGCGAACTGCCGCCGATACGCTGCCTGGCCTCGCAGCTGAACCAGGTATTCATGAATTTACTCGTCAACGCGGGCCAGGCCATCAGCAGCGACGGCGTGATCAGCATCCGCACCGGCCTTGCGGGCGACTGGGTGTGGGTGGAAATCGGCGACACGGGTTCCGGCATCGCGCCCGAGCACCTCAATCGCATCTTCGAACCGTTCTTTACCACCAAGGCCGTCGGCAGTGGCACGGGCCTCGGGCTGTCGCTCTCGTACGGCATCGTCAACAAGCATGGCGGGCGCATCGAGGTGGCGTCGGAAGTGGGCCGCGGCACGCGCTTTACGGTACACCTGCCGCTGCAACCGCCACTGGCCAGTGCCTAGTTTTCCTTCAGGGGTGCGTACACGCGGATGCTGAGCCGGCCGCCATTCTTGCCTTCGAAATCGAGCAACTGGCTGATCACGCGGGGCGTCAGCACATGTTCGGCAGCGAGCAGCATCAGGCCATCACGGCTGATCAAGTCGCGCGACAACATCATGCCCGGCTCCAGCTGGCCCGACAGCACCGTCAGGTCGCGCGCCGGCGCCTCTGTCTCTTCCATGATGCTGCGAAAGGCAGCCACTACGGCGGGGTCGTAGCGCTTGCCGACGCTGTCATAGATCAAGGTACGCGCTTCGTCGGCGCGAAGCTTGCGCTGCACCATGGCGCCGATCTGCAAGCCGTCATAGTCCGATGCCAGCGCCAGGATGCGCGCGCCCAGCGGAATGGCAAGACCCACCATGCCATCGGGAAAGCCGCCACCGTCGTAGCGTTCCAGTTGCGAGCGCAAGATCACCGAGACGGCACGCAGCTCCTCTAGCGCCATCAGCAATTGTTCGGCGCGCAACGGGTGCTTGCGAAAGGCGGCCAGTTGCTCGCCCGTCCAGGCGCTGGCCGGCAGTTCCAGCACATCGTCGCTCAAGCTGAGCTTACCGATATCCTTGAGCAATGCCGCGATGAACACGTCGCGTGCTTCCTGCCCTTCCAGGCCCAGCGCCTGCGCCAGCTTGCGCGACAATTCCGCCACCCGCCGCGCATGGCCGACCAGCTTGCCGCCACGCATCTCGATCAGGTTGGAAAACACCTTGATCGTCGTCACGAACGTCGATTTCAAACGTTCATTGGCCGCCTGCACCTCGTCGTGCGACTGCTTCAGCTGTTGCGTGCGCATGGCCACCTTCGCTTCCAGGCTGGCATTGAGCGCTTGCAGCTGCACGTTCTGGCTCGCCGTCAGCGCTTCGAGCTGCACTTTTTCCTGCTCCAGCGCGCGCCGTTCCAGCGCGTGGCGCACCACCAGCACGATATCGTTCTCGTCCCAGGGCTTGGTCACATAGCGGTAAATTTCGCCTTGGTTGATGGCGTCGAGGATGGACTGGATATCGGCATAGCCCGTCAACAGCAAGCGCATGGTGTCGGGCCAGCGCTGGCGCACCTGGGCCAGGAATTGGGCGCCATCCATCTGCGGCATGCGCATGTCGGAAATGACCAGGTCCACCGTCTCGTTCTCGAGCAAGACCAGGCCCGCCGCGCCGCCGTCGGCCGTCAGCACGCGGTAGCCGTGCGGGCGGAACAAACGCCGCAGCGACGACAGGATGTTCGGTTCATCGTCGACGCACAGGATGGTCGGCGGCGCGATCACGGTGCTGGTGCCGATGCTGGTGCTGGTGTTCATGCTGTCCCGTTCATTGATGGTCATGGTGTGGCAGCCTGCGCCTGGCGCACGGGCAAGGTGATACGGAAGGTGGTGCCGCGGCCGATGACGCTGTGCACGTCGATGCGGCCATGGTGCTTTTGCACCGTGCTGTAGGCTAACGACAGCCCCAGTCCGGTGCCCTTGCCGATGGCCTTGGTGGTAAAGAAGGGGTCGAAGATGCGCGACAGGTGTTCGGGCGCGATGCCGCCGCCCGTATCCTCGACTTCGATCCACACTTCCGCAGCATTGTCGCTGCCCGTGCGCAGCGTGATGCGCCCGTGCTCCTCGCCCATGGCGTGGGCGGCATTGACGACCAGGTTCATGATCACCTGATTCAGTTCGGAAGGCTGGCATTCAATATCGGGAATATCGCCATACTCGCGCACCACGTCCGCCTTGTACTTGACCTCGTTATTGACGATATTGAGCGTGGTATCCATGCCCCGGCGCAGGTCGACCCAGACCCACTCCTGGAGCGCATCCGTGCGTGAAAAATCCTTCAAGTCTTGCACAATGCGACGCACGCGCGAAATGCCTTCCCTCGACTCGACCATCAGCAGCGGGATGTCGGTGCGCAGGAAGTCCAGGTCGATCTTTTCGCGCAGCGCGCGCAGGCGCGCCGCCACCACGGGATCGGCGACGGCCGGCTCGGCTTCCTTGTAGGCATCGAGCATGCCGAACAAGTCGTCCAGATAACCGTCCAAGGTGCCGACATTCGAAAACACATAGCCGATGGGGTTATTGATCTCGTGCGCCACGCCAGCGGCCAGCTGGCCGATCGAAGCCAGCTTTTCAGACTGCAGCAGCTTTTGCTGGGCCACCGACAGCTTGCTGTTCAATTCCATCAGGGCCAGGTTGCGCTCGCGCAATTCAAGATCGGCGATCTCGCGCTGGCGGATGTCGTCGGCCAGGCGCTCGTTCATTTCGGCCAGCTGGGCCGTGCGTTTGGATACCAGGTGCTCCAGATTATCGTGCGCCTTGCGCAGTGCCAGCTCGGCCAGGCGCCGTTCGCTGACATCACACAGGGTTTCGATGGCGCCCACCAGGCGCCCTTGCCGGTCGCGCAGGGGCGCTGCCGTGAAATGCAGCCAGTGCCCATTCTGGCCGATATCGGCAAAATAGTCTTCGGCCTCGTAAGCGCCGGGAATCACGGAGGAACGCTGCAGCTTGCCAAGGTAGAGTTCATTTTCGCCGAAAGCGATATTATCGGCCACCAGCAAATCGGCCAGACAGGCGCGCGGCTGCGGATAGAACGCCTTCCAGTGGTCGCGCGTGCCAACCATCTCGGCGGCGCTAAAGCCCAGCAGCTGTTCGCAGGCGCTGTTCCAGTGCGTCACCACATGGTCCGTGTTGATGGCGAAGGTGGCCACCGGATGGCCATCGAAAAACGCCGATAGCGCGATGGCATCGGTCTGACGGCGTTCCGGCATGGCGATCTGCGCCTGCGTTGCATCAGTTTCCATGGCCTCTTTCCTGTTCATGCCAGCATGATCTGCGACATTTCATCGAAGCTGTGTTGCGTTTGCCGCAGCAGCGCCAGCCAGGCTGGCTCGTCCAGGGCAAGCTTGTGCCAGACTGCGGGCGACAGGGGCGGCACCAGCGCGTCGTCGATACCGGCCAGATCGAGCGCCAGGGCGACGGCGTTGGCCATATGCACAGCCAGCGGCAAGCCGCCCGCCTCCAGCCGGTCGGTGGCATGGTGCTCGGCTACCGCCTGCTGTATTGCCTCGGGAAACTTCCAGTAAGCGGCCAAGGCGCTGCCCACTTGTGCGTGATCGATGCCGATGACGGCCATTTCCGCATCGGCCATCTGGCAGTCATGGGCCTGGCGGTAGCTGCGTACGAGCGCGTGCTCGGCCGGGAAGCGCGTCACCAGCACCAGGATGCCCAGGTCGTGCAGCAGGCCAGCCGTGAAAGCGGTCTCGGGATCGACATGCAAGTGCGGCGCCAGCAGGCGCGCGGCAATGGCCGTGGCCAGCGAATGGCGCCAGAAGGCTGGGAAATCGAAGTCGCCGCGCACCGGCGCGAAGCTGTCCGTCAGGACGCAGGCCGTGACCACGGTACGGATGCTGTGAAAGCCCAGCACGGAAACGGCTTGCGCGATACTGGTGACCTTCGATTGCATGCCGTAGAACGAGGAATTGGCGATACGCAAGGTCTTCGCCGCCAAAGCCTGGTCCAGCTCGATCTTGTGCGCCAGCACATGCACGTCCGTATCGTCCTGCTCCATGCTCGACAGCAGTTCCAGCACCACCACCGGCAGCGAGGGCAATTCATGGACCTGGCGGAGGATATGTTCAAAACTGAGCCGTGTCATGCCCCACTCCCTTGCCGATAGCGCTGCAGCAGCGACAGCAGTTGCGCCCCAGGAGAGTCGGGCGGCGTGGCGCGGAACAGCACGGCCAGCCGTTCCAGGCGGCGCACCCGTTCCTGCTCGGCATGGGCCTGGGCGACGGGATCGACGTCGTCGTCGGCGACGACGTGACAGCGCTCCACATTGCGCCTGCGCAAGGCCGTCAGGCTGGCCGCCGTCAGGACGGCGCCCTGGGCCAGGAGCACGGCGCCGCTGGCGTCGCTCAGCGTCTGCGCCAGCACCATGCCTTCCTGTGCCTGCTGCATGGAAATCTCGCGTCCGCTTTCACTCGCGTGTTCACTGATGCGTTCACTCATGCGTTCGCTCATACAGCCGTCCCATGCCGGCTCAGGGTGACCAGGCTGCCGCGCGAGCGCGAACGCACGCCCATGGGATGGACCGCAACGGCATAGGCCTGGCCATCGATGGCGGCCAGACAGGGTGCGCCCGGCCCGTCGAATAGCTGCGGCAACACCAGCATGGCCTCGTTACCCAGCAAGGCCGCACCACGCTCGAACAGGTTTTCCGCCGCCGCGTTGATGAAAGCGATCATGCCATCCTCGTCGAGTCCGATCACAGGCAGCGGCAGAAATTGCAGCAATTCGCGCGCGATACCCAGGCTGATCTCGTCGCGGCTGATCTGATGCTGCTGCTGACTCACCAGCGCCTGCATGGCGGCGTTGGCAGTCTCTAACGCCTGATTGGCTACACGCAGTTGCGCATTGAGGCGCGCATTGTCATCATCGATGCCCTTCAGGCGGAAGGCTTCTGCGATATGTTCGCGCAGCTGATGATCTTCCCAGGGCTTGGTGAGAAATTTGAAGATGGCACCCTCGTTGACGGCATCGGTGACGGCCTGCAACTCGGTAAAGCCCGACAACATGATGCGTATGGTTTGCGGATACAGCAGCTTGGCCTTGCGCAGGAAGTCAGCGCCCAGCATGCCCGGCATGCGCTGATCCGATACGATCACATCAACCGCATGGCTGGCCAAGATGTCCAGCCCTTCCTGGCCGCTGCCGGCCGTGAGGACATGGTAGGCATCGCGCCGTAGCAGGCGCTTGAGGGAAGCAAGGATATTGGGCTCGTCGTCGACCAGCAGCAAGGTGCGCGCCGGCAGCACCGCAGTTGCTGACATACCATGCTCGTCGTGCACATCCATCGGACCATCCTCTCGTCGCCACGCGATATGGGAGCTTGCCTGGAGGGGAAATCTGCAGCGCGGCATCGTCTTGCGCAGCAGTCCGCTTGCACACAAATTATACGACTAAATATTCCTTCATGGCACTTATCGGGTATTTATCGGACACTTATCCGCGCCGTGCCGGACAAGGTATGTCGCGGTAAAACACAAAGCCACCCAAGCCGATGGCTTGCGTGTCGGCCTTCACGGCGTACACCAGTGTGTTCCTGGCCGCCTCGACGCGCAGCAGATTCTGGTGCAAGGCCGTTTGCGCGTGCGCCAGCCCCAACGATGGCGTCGGCGCCAGTTGCAAACGCAATTCGGACGTCACCGCATCATAAGTCCAGCGGCCCGGGTTAAAAAAGGCGAAGCCACCGTCGAAACGCAGGCTGCCATCGTTGAACTGGGTCAGGCACATGCCGGGAAATTCGCTGGGCGGGTTGTACCAGGTGGCGGCCACGGCTGCATCGGCCGCCTCGGCCAACCTCTTGCCGGGCATCTGCAAGCTGCGCTTGTCAGCGGCATGGTTGCTGTTCCCGCCCGTGCCGGCGCAACCGGCCAGCGCCAGCGCACAAGCCAGTGCGCCCGCGCGTTTGATGCTTATCATGTGCATTCCCGCCCCTTACTTTATTGATAGAAACACAGTCTTGGCCCGGCAAGCCTGGCAGTTCCAGCCGTCAGCGCAGATACAGGAAACTTAATTGCCCTCGGCCGCCTTGGCAGCGGCCTCGCGCAATTTATCCTTTTTACTCTTGCGCGCGCCCTTCACGCCGCCGTTGAGCGTATCCGTCAGCGCACTCACGGGCGCGGGCAGTTGCGTCGGCTCGAAACCGGCTACCACTTCGCGCACGATGCGCAAGTCGTTGCGGTTTTCGATCAGGCGGAAATGTGCTTCCATATCGGCCGTGACAAAACTGATGGCCGTGCCGCTTTCGCCCGCGCGGCCCGTGCGCCCGATGCGGTGCGTGTAATCGACTGCCGAGCGGGGCAAGTCGTAATTGACGACGGCCGGCAGCCCGGCGATGTCGATGCCGCGCGCGGCCACGTCGGTGGCCACCAGCACCTGCAAACGACCGGCCTTGAAGTCAGCCAGCAACTGGCTGCGCGTACCCTGGCTAAATTCGCCGTGGAAGGCGCCCACGTGCAGGCCGGCGCGCTGCAGCTTGTCGGCCACGTGTTCGGCTGCGTACTTGGTGGCGACAAACACCAGCACCCTGTCCCACTGCTGCTGCAGTATCAGGTAGCGCAGCAGTTGCGTGCGGCGCGGCACGTCGACCGTGATGGCGCGCTGCACGATGTCGGGCTGGTCCTGCGGTTCGGACGCCACTTCGATGCGCGCGGGTTCCTTGAGCAGGCTGTCGGCCAGCGCCTGCACGCTGTCGGGGAAGGTGGCCGAGAAGAACAGGTTTTGCCGTGTCGATGGCAGCAGCGCCAGAATCGCCTTGATTTCTTCGCTAAAACCCATGTCGAGCAAGCGGTCGGCTTCATCGAGCACGCACAGCGACACGCCGCCCAGTTTCACGGCATTTTGCCGCACCAGGTCCAGCAGGCGGCCCGGCGTGGCGACGACGATATCGGCACCGCCACGCAGTTGCATCATCTGCGGATTGATCGACACGCCGCCGAACAGCACGGAAATCTTTAACTTAATGGGCAGCGGCTTGGCCAGCGCGTGTACCGTCTGCCCCACCTGCGCCGCCAGTTCGCGCGTAGGCACGAGGATCAGCGCGCGCACCTGGCGCGGGCCGGAAGCGGGCACCATCAGCGCCTGCAGCAGCGGCAGGGCGTAGGCGGCCGTCTTGCCGGAACCGGTTTGCGCCGCGCCCAGCACGTCGCCGCCGCGCAGGATGGCGGGAATAGCGGCCGCCTGGATGGCCGTCGGCGCGGCATAGCCGGCCTTGGCAACGGCGCGGACCAGGGCGGGAATCAGACCCAGTGAGGAAAATGGCATAGCGGGCCTTCTTTATTCGTCAAGTGAGACCGGCCGCGAAAGGCGGCCGGTCGGATAGGTTGACAGTATAAAGCAAGGGTAGGACTCAGCGGACAAAATGCTCCGCGCTGGTCACCATGCCGCTGACGGCAGCCAGTAAGGCAAGTCAATGGAACAATGCCGTGGGAATGTTGTCGGCTACTGCCTGGGCATTTGCAGCTTCGGGTAGCCCGCTTCGTCATAGCCGGGCATGGCGCGCCGGATGGCGTGCGAAAAATCTGCATCCTTGTTGGCCGCCCGCGCGCGTGCCGTGATGTGGCCGCCGTCGCGCAGTTGCTGGAAGCTCTGGCCGGGCACCAGACCGTTGACGTCGAACAGGTAGCGGTCCAGATAGCCCGAGGCCAGCAAGCGGTAATCAAACGGCAGGCCCGGCACGACCCGACGCACCATCTCGAAAACGAGGGTGGTGCAGTTGGCCGTCAGCGTGTGATAGAACTGCGGCTTGGCCTTCAGCGCTTGCGCCTCGTCCAGGTAGGCCAGGAACAGTGAGCGCATGGCCGCTTTCGGCATCATCACGCGGTACAAATGCATGTCCTCGCCGCGTGCATTCGTGCGCACGCGCAGGATGTCGCGCTCGTCAGCGGCGATCAGGCTCATCTCGAAATGCTTGAAAAAACCACCGATGGCGGAAAAGCTCTCGCCCTTTTCCTTGCGGATTTCGATGGAAAACGTCAGGAAGCGCCCGTCCGCAAAGCCGAACGAGATCAGGGTGTGCGCAATGTAGGGCCCGGTCCAGTACGACAGCGCCGCGTCCAGCGTGCGCAGCTCGTCGAGGTCATAGCTGCGCTGCTCCCACTTCACCGTGTAATCGTCATCGCTGCGCCAGTCGAAATTGCGCACATTGTCCAGCGTGACGCGATTGCCCGTCACCGTGCCCGTGACATTGCGCGCCACGTCGTCGGCCCACACGCGCTGCTGCTGTGGCGTGATCAAGCTCCACCACAGCAGCAGCAGCGCGAACCCGGCCGCATACGGCAGCAGCACGCGCACTTCGCCGCGCGTCCACCACAGCACCACGCTGGCCACGCCCAGCGCGCCCCACAGCAGGGCGCCGATGGCTTGCGCCGCCATGCCGCCGGAGAGCTGGTAGCACAGCGCCAGCGCACCCCACAGGGCCGTCAGCAAGAGCATCAGGGAAACGGCCATTTTGCCGATGCTGCCCAGCACGCAGCGGGCACGATGTGATAATGAAGTCATGCCTCGATTATAGGGGCAAGTGCTGCGAGCATGACGGCAACGCCACTGCCAACGCGATCGGGCATGTCGATGCTGGCGATGGCAAGCGCTCGCCAAAGTGCGCGCTTTTATCAATTTTCTGGGCCAGTAATTGCCGCCGGAAGCGGCGACAGTAGCGTAGTCAGCTTAGACTATAATATTACTATATGGAAATATTATGAAGGAGTAAGTTTTGCTAGTCATACTGGGATTTCTCATCGTGGTGTTGTCGGTCTTCGGCGGCTTCGCCATGCAGGGTGGCCACCTGGCGGCCCTGTTCCAGCCGCTGGAATTGCTGATGATCGGCGGCGCCGCACTGGGCACCTTCTTTGTCGGCAACGACGCCAAGGCCATCCGTGCCACATTCGCCGCCCTGCCCACCCTGTTCCACAGTTCGCAATACACGAAGGCGCGCTATATGGAACTGATGGGACTACTATATGAAATCCTCAGCAAAATCCGCAAGGAAGGCTTGATGGCGGTCGAGAACGATATCGACGACCCTTACCGCAGCCCCATCTTCGTGAAATATCCGTACACGCTCGGTGACGAGCACATCCTGGAATTCATCACCGACTACCTGCGCCTGATGGTGTCGGGCAATATGGATGCCTACCAGATCGAAAACCTGATGGATAACGAGATCGAGACGCACCATGAAGATGCGGAAATGCCGATCCAGACGATTTCACAGCTGGCCGACGCCATGCCCGCCTTCGGCATCGTGGCCGCCGTGATGGGCGTGGTGCATACCATGGCGTCCGTCGGCTTGCCGCCGGCCGAGCTGGGCGTGCTGATCGCGCAGGCGCTGGTGGGCACCTTCATCGGCATCTTGCTGGCTTATGGCTTCATCGCACCGCTGGCCAGCTTGCTGCGCCGCAAGCACCATGAAACGGCAAAGATGTACCAGTGCGTGAAAGTGACTTTATTGGCTAGCCTGAACGGCTACGCGCCGGCGCTGGCCGTGGAATTCGGCCGCAAGGTCATTTCCGCAACGGAACGCCCGTCGTTCAGCGAACTGGAAAACCACGTGCGCCAGGTGCGCACGAAGAACTAGCCAGATCCGTTTCAGCGACATCATCAACCTACCCGGCGCTGTAATGCCGTTCAGTTAAGGGTTTTAGCGTGATTTATGAGCGCCAGTAAATTCGCTAACCCCAGAGGCAAAGAGCAGGGGTCGGACCCCAATCCACCCAAGTTAAGCAACAGGCTGCCATCAAGCAACCTTGTAGGCCATGTATTTATGGGGCTTGTAGGCGTTGGTTTGCCGTGACCTTGATTGTCCTGGGC